>JADJDU010000014.1 GCA_016702505.1 Microthrixaceae bacterium | reverse complement strand
GTCACCATGGAGACGGGAAGATCCGGGTGGACGTCACGGTTCGAAATTACCTGGATGCCACCTGCCGGAACCGGCTCCGATCGAGGAGCAGGGCCGGGAACAACCCGATGCGCGCCAGCGTTGAAGAGGCAGTCATGAGTGATTCGGTTGGTCAGTACCTGAACGAGATCGGAGCGGTGGCGCTGCTCACCGCCGAGGAGGAGCGCGAGCTCTCCCAGATCATCGAGCGCGGCGTAGCCGCCCGAGAGCGCATCGCCCGAGGTGAGGGCACCGCGGAGGACCGACGGATGGACCGGGCCGCCGCCCGAGCCAAAGACCGCTTCATCCGCGCCAACCTCCGCTTGGTGGTGAGCATCGCCCGCCGCTACCCCTTGCCCCCGGCCATGGATCTCTTGGACCTAATCCAGGAAGGCAACCTGGGTCTCGAGCACGCCGTCGACAAGTTCGACTGGCGCAAGGGCTTCAAGTTCTCCACCTACGCCACCTTCTGGATCCGCCAGGCCATCGGCCGGGCCCTGGACCAGAAGGCGAGCCTGGTCCGTCTTCCCGGTGACCGCTCGGCCAGCCTGCGCGCTGCCCTACGGCAGGTCTCGGGCGACGGTGACGAGCTCGACGAAGAGCATGCCCGCCTCCACCGGCTGGCCACGCCCACCTCGCTGGACCGGGTCGTCGGCGACGACGACGGCTCCGAGCTGATCGACCTTCTGGCCGACGACACCCCCGGCCCCGAGGACATGCTCCTGTCGAGCGAAGAGGACCGTGAGGTCCTGGGACTTCTCGACGTGCTCGATGGCCGTGCCCGTCGGGCGGTGGAACAGCGATTCGGGATCCACGACGGTCGTCGCCGCTCCTACCGTGAGGTCGGCGAGGAGCTGGGTGTCACCGCCGAGGCCGCTCGTCGCATGGTGAAGCGGGCTGTCATCGCCGTTCGCAATGAGGCCGCATCCCGTATCGACGCCGCCTGACGGCGCTCCGCACCGATCTCGCTTTGCGCCGAGCCACCCCGTAGACCACGCTTTTCCCGTGACCTCCGCCGATACCACCTGGTCCCCGAGCTCCTGGCGAGACAAGCCGGCTGCCCAACAGCCCGACTGGCCTGATGAAGCCGCGCTCGAAGCGGTGCTCAAGCAGATGCGGACCTTGCCGCCGCTGGTGTTCGCCGGTGAGGCCCGAGTCCTGACCCAGTCGCTGGGCCACGTGGCCAACGGCGAGGCCTTCCTCCTTCAGGCCGGAGACTGCGCCGAGTCCTTCGAGGCGTTCCGCGCGGACGCCATTCGGGACAAGCTCAAGGTCATCCTCCAGATGGCGGTGGTGCTCACCTACTCCTCGGGTGTTCCCACGGTGAAGGTGGGCCGCATAGCCGGGCAGTTCGCCAAGCCCCGCTCCTCACCCACCGAGACCATCGGCGACCTGACCTTGCCCTCCTTCCGGGGCCACATGGTCAACGACATCGCCCCGACCGAGGCCGCCCGGATCCCCGACCCGGCTCGCCTGTTGGCCGCGTACAACCAGTCCTCGTCCACGCTCAACCTGTTGCGCGCCTTCACCAAGGGTGGCTACGCCGACCTCAACCGGGTCCACACCTGGAACCAGGAGTTTGTGGCGTCGAGCAACGAAGGCCAACGCTACGAACGCGTGGCCAGCGAGATCGACCGAGCGCTGCGCTTCATGAAGGCGTGCGGAATCGACACCACCAGCCTGCCCACCCTTCACGAGGTCGACTTCTACACATCCCACGAAGCGTTGGTGTTGGGCTACGAAGAGGCGCTGACCCGCCGGGACTCCCTCACCGGAGACTGGTACGACTGCTCGGCCCACATGATCTGGATCGGCGAGCGAACCCGAGACATCGATGGCGCCCACGTCGAGTTCTTCTCCGGCGTGAACAACCCGATCGGCTCCAAGATCGGCCCGACCGCGTCGGCCGACGAGGTCTTGGCGCTGTGCGAGCGTCTCAACCCAGAGCGCGTGCCCGGTCGTCTCACGCTCATCACCAGGATGGGCGCCGACAAGATCGAGGTCGGACTCCCCCCGTTGCTGGCCGCGGTTCGAGATGCCGGGCATCCGGTGGTGTGGGCCTGCGATCCCATGCACGGCAACACCTTCACCGCGTCGGACGGTCACAAGACACGCCGCTTCGACGACATCCTGTCTGAGATCGCCGGCTTCTTCGCCGCTCACGACGCCGAGGGCACATGGCCCGGTGGCGTGCACGTGGAGCTAACCGGAGACGACGTGACCGAGTGCTTGGGCGGCGCCGAGGAGATCTTCGACACCGATCTTGGATCTCGCTACGAGACCATGTGCGACCCGCGCCTGAACGGGCGCCAGTCCGTCGACCTCGCCTTCGCCGTTTCCGAACTCCTCCGGCGCTGATCTCACCTTTCGGTCGGCGGGGACAGGCCCATCGGTGACATCGGTCGGCATTCTTGACCTGAGTGGTCAGCTTTTGCGATCGTAGAGGTATTGTTGACCTCCTGAGTCGTATTTCAGGCGGTCCCACCGAAGGGTCATCCCCATGCTCCAACGAGAGTCCACGATCGCTCCCGTATCGCCCGTCCCCGTAGACCCCGGCCAGCAGGCCGACATCGACAAGTTCGAGCGGGTGCTGGCCGGCTACCTCGCCGGCGAGATCGATGAAGACGTGTTCCGGGTGTTCCGGCTCCACAACGGCATCTACGGACAGCGCCAGGGTGGGCACAACCAGATGGTGCGGGTGAAGCTGCCCGGCGGCGGCATCACCCCCGAGCAGCTCGACATGATGGCCCACATCGCCGATGAGTACTCCCGGGGTTGGGGTCACCTCACCACTCGACAGAACGTCCAGTTCCACTTCGTCGAGTTGGAGCGGATACCCGATGTCATGCGAGACCTGGCCTCGGTCGGGCTCACCAGCCGCGAGGCGTGCGGTGACGCCGTGCGCAACGTCATGGGTTGCCACCTCGCTGGCGCCTGCCCGAAAGAGCAGCTCGACATCAGCGCATGGGCCGAAGCCGCCTACCGGCACTTCTTGCGCAACCCGCTGAACCAGCGCCTCCCCCGCAAGTTCAAGATCAACTTCTCGGGCTGTGAGACCGACTGCGGTCAGGCCATGTTCAACGACGTCGGGGTGATCGCCACCACCCGCACCCTCGAAGATGGCTCCACCGAGGCTGGGTTCCGGGTTTTCGTGGCCGGCGGCCTCGGCGCCAACCCGTTCCCGGCCATGGCCCTAGAGGACTTCACCAGCCGAGAAGACCTGCTGGCCACCATCGAGTCGGTGGTACGGGTGTTCAACGCGACCGGTGAACGAGACAACAAGCTCCGCGCCCGGATGAAGTGGGTCGTCCAGAAGCTGGGATGGGAAGAGACCCAGCGCCGGATCCTCAAGGAACGCCGCTTCCTTCTGGCCTCCTCGTCGTGGCCGGGTGGTATCCCCGCCGAGGTGCTCGAGGCCGGTGACGAGCCGGCCGGCGCCGACGATCAGATCGAGATCACCGCCATCGGCCAGGGCACCCCGGTCAGCATCCGCTCGGCTGACCCGTACACCCGCTGGGACGAAGGCAACGTCGTGCGAGGACGGGCCAAGGGCACGGTTTCGGCCATCGCCTACGCCAAGCTCGGAGACATCACCTCGGCCAACTTCCGGGCGTTGGCGTCGATCCAGCGGGAGCTGAACGCCACGGTGCGGATCACCAACCGTCAGAACCTGGCCTTCCGGGACCTCACCGAAGAGCAGCTCCCCGTCCTGTTCAGCCGACTCCAGACCATAGGGATGGCCGAGCCGGGGGCCGAGTTGGCCCGAGACGTGGTGGCCTGCCCTGGCGCCGACACCTGCAACCTGGCCGTCACCCAGTCCCGGGGCCTGGCCGACGCCATCAGCACCAGGCTGGACGAAGAAGGCCTGTCGGAGGTCGGTGGCATCCGCTTCAACATCTCGGGCTGCACCAACTCGTGCGGCCAGCACCACATCGCCGACATCGGGTTCTCCGGTGCCGAACGTCGAGCCCACGGCCAATCGGCCCCCGGCTACACCATGCTTCTGGGCGGCTATGTGGGCGAGGCTCAGATCCACTTTGGTGAGCGAGCGCTTAGGCTTCCCGCCAAGAACGCTCCCGAGGCGGCCGCCCGTGTGGTCCGGCGCTTCAACGACGAGCGCCAGGCCGGCGAGTCGTTCCGAGGCTGGATCGACCGATCCGGTGGAGTGTCGACCCTGGCCGCGGAGCTGAAGGAGCTCGACGAGTTCCCCACCCCCGACGCCGCCCCCGACTTCTACGTCGACTACGGCGAGACCGGGCCCTACGTGGCCGAGACCGGCGAGTCGGAGTGCGCCACCTGATGAGCATCACCGAGTCTTCGATCCGTAGCATCGCCACCACCAACGGCAACCGACTCAACCTCATAGACACGTCCCGACCCGTCTACACCGACGAGGAACTGGCCGAGATCAGTCGTGAGCTGGAGAAGGTGTCGGCCACCAAGGTGATCCGCTGGGCTGTCGAGAACTTCTCACCTCACCTGGCCATGACCGCTTCGATGACCGACGCGGTGCTGATCGACTTGGCCATCAAGGTGGATCCCGCCATCGAGGTGATCTTCATCGACACCGGCTACCACTTCCCCGAAACGCTCGAAACGGTGGAGGAGGTACGTCGCCACTACGGGCTGAACCTGCGGATGATGACCGTTGCCCGCCAGCAAGAGGAGTTGTGGGAAGCCGACCCCGAGAACTGCTGCTCGGCGGTCAAGGTCGGACAACTCGACCGGGCCTTGGCCGGCAAGGCGGCCTGGATGAGCGGCCTGCGGCGCGCCGAAGCCGAGAGTCGGGCCAACGCCCCCATCGTCTCCCGAGACCTACGCGGGTTGGTGAAGGTGAGCCCCATCGCCACCTGGACCAACGAGGATGTAGACGCGTACATCCGAGACAACGACATCATCGTCAACCCCCTCACGTTGCGGGGTTACCCCTCCATCGGATGTGAGCCCTGCACCACTCCCGTGGCCGAAGGAGAGGACCCGAGGTCAGGCCGCTGGCGCGGCAAAGAGAAGTCCGAATGTGGTCTTCACCTGGCCTGACCGCGCCAACCTGAGGCGAACGCCCGGTTGCCGGGCCGGTTCTTCTGCTGGTCGTCGCCAGCCGTCAGACCCGTTCGATGATGGTGGCTGATCCCATGCCACCGGCGGCGCACATGGCGACCGCGCCCCATTGGGCATCGGTGCGGATCAGCTCGTTGACCATCGTGACGATCATGCGGGCACCGGTGCACCCGATCGGATGGCCGAGCGAACAACCCGAGCCGTTCACGTTCACGATCTCGGGGTCGAGCCCCAATATGCGGGTGGATGCCACCGCCATGGACGCGAACGCCTCGTTGATCTCCACGCTCTGCAGGTCCGAGATGGCAATTCCCGCCCGCGACAACGCCTTGGGCAGAGCATGGGTGGGGGCAAGGCCGGTCTCCACAGGGTCCACGCCGGCCGAAGCCCATCCGCGGATGGCGGCCAGCGGCTTCAGTCCGTGGGCATCGGCATAACCACGGCTGCACAGCACCAGCGCCGCGGCCGCGTCGTTGAGGCCTGACGAGTTACCCGCGGTGGTCACCGCACCGTCGACGTCGGGGTTCAGCAGCGGGAGTGAGGCCAACTTGTCCAGGCTGGAGTTGCGCCGGGGGTGCTCGTCCACCGAGAACGTGCTGCCGCCAGCCAAGGTCACCGGAACGATCTCGTTGTCGAAACGGCCTTCGTCGATGGCTCGGATTGCTCGCTGGTGGGACTCGAACGCCCAGGCGTCGGCCTGTTCTCTAGTCACGCCGGCGATGCGAGCGGTGTTGTCGCCCACGGTGAGCGCCATGTTGAACGGCGGGGCCTCCGCGGTTTCGGGGTTGCCGGGAGACAGCCAGAAGGCGGGAGTCCCATCGGGACCGGGCTTGGAGGTACCCGGAGCGGTGGACATCGACTCGGTGCCACCGCCGATGCCCACATCGACCATGCCAGCGGCGATGTTGGCCGCCACCCACTGGGTGCCGGCCATGCCCGAGGCGCACCACCGCTGGGTGGCCACCGAGGGGAGGCCGGTCAGCCCGAGGCGCACGGCGACGTTGCGGCCGATGTTGCCGCCACCCTGGAAGGACTCGCCGAATCCCATGTCCTCGATCTCACCGACCGGGATCCCCGAACGCGACACGGCGGCACCTACCGCTACCTCGGCCAAGGTGAACGCATCGACACCGGTGAGCGAACCCTTGTAGGCGGTGGCGATCGGGGTGCGGGCGGCGCTGACGATGACTACATCGGTGGGCACGGGGTCTCCAATGGTCGCGATGGCCGAAGCCATTCGATCTGACGGGGTGTCAGATCTTGGCAGAACCTGAGACCCGGGTAAACCGGGGACCGCCCTCACCTGTGTATGTGGTGTGTACGTTCAGACGCCAGACCTCCACCGAGTCTCCGTCACCCCCACCTCTACGATGACCGACCTTCCCACCACCCTCCCCGATCCTGGGGCCGACGGTCCGTTGCTAGAGGTGGTGGTGGCCGACTTCGACGAATTCTTCGCCACCGAATACCGCGGCCTAGTCGCCATGCTGACCGCTCTCACCGGCAACCGGATGGTGGCCGAGGATCTGGCTCAAGAGGCCATGGTCAAGGCCCACCAGCGTTGGGCCCGGATCTCCCGCTACGACAAACCGGCCGCCTGGCTTCGACGGGTGGCCATCAACCTGGCCCACAACAATCGGGCCCGCAAGCGCTCCGAACAACGAGCCATGGCCCGCCTCGCCGGCGAACGCCCAGCGTGGGAGGTTCGCCTCGGCGTCGACGACGGCGGCGACGAGTTCTGGGCTCAGGTCCGTCGTCTCCCGAGCCGCCAGGCTGCCGCCATCACCCTCTACTACCTCGAGGACCGCGCCGTCGCTGACGTTGCCGCCGTCCTCGACTGCGCCGAAGGAACAGCCAAGGCGTTGCTCCACAAAGGTCGGGCCAACCTGGCCCAAGCTCTGCGACTGTCCGAGGAGGCATCATGAGCCACGATCCGTCCGATCCGATCGCCAACCGGGCCCGGCAGGCACGGTCCTCACTTATCCACCAGGTCGGTGACCCCGACGTCGCCGGTGCCCGGCGCAACCTCGCCACCCGGGCCCAGCGTCAACGCTCAGAGCAGGTTCGAGCCCGACTGGCAGCCGCGGCCGTGGTGCTGGTGGCGCTGGTCGGAGGGGCGGGACTGATGTCGCTCACCACGAACCGGGTCGGCGACGGCCACGACGGCGAAATCAAGGAGATGAGCACCGAGGATCAGCGAGCTCTGCTCGAGAACCTGCCCGGATCTGCCATCGACGGCAAGGCCTCCTGGCGCCTGCCGGTGGGAGCCACCCCCCAGAGCGGACTGAGAGACGGTGACACCGTCACCATCTACGGCCGTGGCTTCAACCCCGACGACTCACTCGGGGTGGTGCACTGTGCCGCCGAAGCCGACACGCTCAACGCTGGTGTAGATGCCTGCGATCTCGGCATCGACTCCGGTTTCAGCACGGTCCAGTACGTCACCGCCGATGCCCAGGGCAACGTGGTGGCCGAGGTGACGGTTAGGCGCTTCATCGAGACACCGGGATTCGGCCGGGTGGACTGCGCCGCCGCCGCCGAACGCTGCCTTCTGGGTATGGGTGCGATCTCGGACTACGACCGGTCGGGAGGTGCCTACATCAACTTCGAAGGGGCACCCGAGTTCGAGGTTCCGGCCCTGAGCGTGGCCGGCGCCGACACCGGCCTGTCGCCCGGACGGCCGACCCCCATCTCCGTGACCGGGTGGGTCGCCCAACGAATGGTGAGACTGCAACAGTGCTTCACCGGTGGAGACGGAGTTGAGCAGTGCCAGACGGTCTTCGATGGAGCCGCCGACCAGGGCGGAAGGGTCGACGTCGAACTGGTGCTGAACTCCAGCATTCTGGTCGACGGCGCCGAGATCCGTTGTGGCACGAACTGTGAGCTACGCGCCACCGGGATCGGGGTTCCCGAAGGAACCACGGCACCCTTGCCCGAGCCGGTGAGGCTGTTGTTCGCCACCCCTGAACCCGGTGCCGAGACGGTGCCCCCCACCACCTTGGCACCCTCGACGACCACCACCACCTTCCCGGCCACCGGTCCCACCACTACCAGCACGGTGGAGTCAGCCCCAACCACCACCACGGGCACCGCTACCGGGTCCACCACGGGCGCTGGGTCCACCGCTGGCATCGGCTCCGACACCGGCCGCTGACCCTCGGGTCGGTCACCGCTGGGGGCCGAGCCACTCCAACCAGGTGCCGTGAGGGTGTTGATCACCGAGACGGTGTTCGACACCCTCACCACCGCGCCAGTCGATCCGCACGAGGGCGGTGGCTGTACCGTCGGGCCTACCATCGGGACGAGGCGGCACCCCCAGACCGGGCACCAACTCCGGCTGTTCGGAGTACACGAAGCTGAGGTCTCTCTCGGTCGCCAGCTCGCCCAACACCGCCATCAGGTCTCGTTGCCGATCGGGACCGATGTAGGAGAGCACCCACGTCGCCACCACCACCGGCAGGGAGCCGTCGGGGACCGAGCGCACTAGCTCGGCCAGGCCATCCACGGCGTCCCCGACGACCACCCGGGGTCGTCGACCGTGAGACAGGGCGATGGCGGTGCGGGCCCGATGGACGCGCTCGGGCTGGTCGGGCCACTGGCACGCCACCAGCCAGCGGGCCTGGGCCCGCTCACCGGGATCGACCGGGTGGAGGTCCAATCCGACCCGGTAGTCGATGACCGGCATCACCTCCGGAAGCGGTGGCGTGCACGGACCACGCAGCGCGCATGTGAGCACCAGCGGCGCGTTGGGGGCCAGCCACAACGCCTCGCCATCGGACTCGTCGGCGCTGAGCGCGTCACCGGTTCCGGGAACGACCCGAGACCGGGTGTAGCAGTACCCGTAGCGGTCGAGCAGCAGGTTGAGCCCGGCACTGGCGCCGATCTCCACCAGTCCGATTCCCCGGCCAGTGGTTCCAGCCCCCACCCCAGCCAGGGCGGCCAGCAGCGGGGCGCACCGACCGACCTCGTTGGTCTGGGTGGAACAGGTCCCGATTCGCTCGGCCACCACCTCGTGGTCGAGGGCGAGCGCCCGGAAGTGGGGCCAGGGGTCGTCTACCCCACGCCCCACCACCCATGGTTCGGGTGTGACCGACCCGTACCACCGTCGAATCGCCTCGGCATCGGGATGGTGATCACCAGCCAGCACCACATCGTGGACCGCTGCCAACAGCAGGTTCGGGATCCGTTGCGCGGGCCGGGGGGAGATCAGGAGCCGGGCCGCCACCTCTCGGTCGCCAGCAACTCCTTCGCAGAGCCGGCGATAAAGGGGAAGGTTACGGACCACGCCCTTCGCCCAGGTGTCGAAGCGAGCCGCCAACTCGTCGGCATTGGCGGGTTCGGCATCGACGGGTTCGGCTTCGCGTGGCACTCAGCCCGCGCCGTAGACCGAGGTCGGGGTGGGTGCCTCGGCCAGCAGTTCGAGCACGGCGTTGCCGACCTCGATCGGTTCCCAGCGAGCGCCCTTGTCGATCACGCGACCGTGGTTCCATCCGTCGGCAACCGACACCTTTCCGGCCTCGACCTCGAAAACCCGACCGGTGACACCGGCCGAGTCTGGCGATCCCAACCACACCACCAGCGGCGCCACGTTCTCGGGGGCCATCGGGTCGAAGGCATCCGGGTCATCGGGGGCGGCCATCGTCGAGGCGAAGACCTGCTCGGTCATGCGAGTCCGAGCCGCCGGCGCCAGGGCGTTGACCGTGATCCCATAGCGGCCCAACTCCGCGGCCTGAACCAGGGTGAGGGCGAGGATGCCGCCCTTGGCTGCCGAGTATGCGGCCTGACCCACCGAGCCCATCAACCCAGCCCCCGACGAGGTGTTGATGATCCTGGCGTCGACCGCCTCACCGGCCTTGGCCTTGTCTCGCCAGTAGGCAGCGGCGTGGCGCGACGTGGTGAAGTGACCCTTGAGGTGGACCTGCATTGTCAGGTCCCACTCGTCCTCGGTGGCGTTGGCGAACATGCGGTCGCGCACCACCCCGGCGTTGTTGACAACCACATGCAGATCACCGAAGGCATCGATCGCCGCCTTGACCAGGTTGGCGCCACCGTCCCAGGTGGAGATGTCGTCGCCGTTGGCGACGGCCTCACCGCCCATGGCCCTGATCTCCTCGACGACCTCGCCGGCCGGGCCCGTCGACCCACCCGACCCGTCCAGTTCGGCTCCGATGTCGTTTACCACCACCTTGGCTCCCTGCCGGGCGAACTCCAGGGCGTGACCCCGGCCGATGCCACGACCGGCTCCGGTGATTACGACAACGCGACCCTCACAGATCGAACCCATGGGACTCCTCTGACGGGCACCCGCCCGTGGGCGTGGTGCTGGTTCCTGACGATCCGTCAGATTAGCGTCTCGTCCCGTGGACCTCGGAGTGACGATCTTCCTGACCGACCGAACGATCGACCCAGCCGAGTTCGCTCGCGCGGTGGAGGACCGGGGCTTCTCGTCGATCTGGGTGCCCGAGCACACCCACATCCCCACCAGCCGCCGAACCCCCTCACCGATGGGTGAACCTCTGGCCGAGGAGTACAAGCGCACCCTTGACCCGTTCGTGGTCATGGGCATGATGAGCGCCGTCACCTCCCGGGTCCGGCTCGGCACCGGCATCGCGCTGCTGGCCGAGCGAGACCCCATTGTCACCGCCAAAGAGGTCGCCACCCTCGACCACTGCTCGGACGGCCGCATACACCTCGGCATCGGCTACGGATGGAACATCGAGGAGCTGGAAGACCACGGCGGATCCAAGGCCACCCGCCGGGCGGTGGTGCGCGAGCGGGTGTTGGCCATGCAGGCCCTTTGGGGTGACGAGGTCGCCGCCTTCGAGGGTGACCACGTCAAGCTGAGCCCGTCATGGGCGTGGCCCAAACCGCGCCAGACCGTCCGAGGCCGGCCCGGAGTACCGGTGCTGGTGGGCGGGGCGGCCGGACCCATCCTGTTCCGCCATATCGCCGAGTTCGCCGACGGTTGGATTCCGGTCGGTGGGGCTGGCGTCGCCGACGCCATGGCCGACCTCCACCGAGCCGCCCAAGACGTGGGAAGAGACCCCTCCGAGCTGACCGTCGTCCCCTTCGGCACGCTTCCGAACGCGGACAAGCTCGGCTACTACGAGTCACTCGGGATCCCCGAGGTGGTTCTGCGGGTCCCATCGGCCGAGCGAGACGAAGTCCTGCGCGTGCTCGACGACCACGCCCGCTTCCTCCCCTGACCGGTCGAGGACGTCACCGGTGCACGTGAGGCCGGAGGCCGCCGATCTCCGGGTCCGCAGTGACATGGCGAGCGGGGTGGATTCTCTGAACGCGGACACCACCACCGCCATAGCGCTGCACCACCTTCGGCGCTGACCTCGCCCCTCAGGGTTGGGTGGTGGGCGGCCCGTTGGCAGAGATGTTGGATGCGATCACCAGCACCGCTATCACCCACAGCACGATCAGACAGGTGGCGATGATGGCCAGGAGACGGCCAGCCCGGATGAACCCTGCATTGGAGTAGGTGTAGCCCGAGAACCGCACCTGGCTCATGGCCTTGTTGCCCATCGACCACGCCAGCGGCCCGATCAGCGGGCACACAACGATCGACAAGATCCCCAACACCAAGATGGTCGTGCCCTCGGGATGGGCCTTCACCTTGCGGACATAGGCGGGGGCCGCCACCCCCGCGTGGATGGGGGGACCGCCGGTGGGACGGGCCAACGGCGGTCGGTACATCTCCTCGGCGGGGACGTTGAAGGAGATCCCGTAGTCGGTGTAGCCGGGGTCGTCGCTGGGCTGTGGGCCCGGACCGGGGTTGCTCACGACCCGATGAATGGGCCCAGGCCGACCAGGCTCTCGTAGTCGCTCTCGATCGATGTGGTGGTTCCGAAGGTGATCATTGCGATCATGAAGAACACGAAGGCCACCAGGGACAAGATCATGAGCACAGACGCGATGATCCCGCAGATCCGACCGGCCTGGATGGTCCCCCGGTTCGAGTAGGCGATGCCACTGGCGTCGATCTCCTTCAACGCCTTGTTTCCCATGCTCCAGGCGAACGGGCCCAGGATCTGACAGAAGACCAAGCCCAAAACGCCCAACACCAGCACCGTGGTCCCTTGTGGGTGTTCGACCTGCTGGGTGTATCCGCCATACCCGGGCGGGGGCGCCTGGGGCTGCCAGCCGGGTGGAGGTGGGGGTTGGTCAGGGGTCCAGGACATCGCTTACCGCCTCTTCAGGGTCGGACCGGAGAGTATCGGCATCAGCCCAGCCGCTCGATGATGGTCACGTTGGCCTGGCCACCACCCTCGCACATGGTCTGGAGGCCGTAGCGGCCACCGGTCTTCTCGAGGTGGTTGAGCATGGTGGTCATGAGTCGGGCACCGGTGGCTCCCAGCGGATGACCCAGAGCGATGGCTCCACCGTTGGGGTTCACGGTCGCCATGTCTGGTTGCAGTTCCTTGGCCCAGGCCAGCACCACCGAGGCGAAAGCCTCGTTGATCTCCACGGCATCGATGTCGTCCATGGACATTCCGGTCTTTTCCAGTGCATAGCGCGTGGCAGGGATGGGTGCGCTCAGCATGAAGATGGGGTCGTCGCCCCGCACGCTCATGTGATGGATCCGGGCTCGGGGGGTGAGGTCGTGATCCTTCACGGCCTGCTCGGAGGCGATCAGGATCGATGCCGAAGCGTCGCTGATCTGGCTGGCCATGGCGGCGGTGATCCGTCCACCTTCGACCAAGGTGGGAAGGCTCCGGATCTTCTCCCAGTTGGGCTCGCGTGGCCCTTCGTCCCGGTCGAGTCCGTTCAGGGGGGTGATCTCACCGTCGAAGCGACCCTGAGCCTGAGCCGCGATCGCCCGCTCATGGGACTCGACCGCGAACTGCTCCATTTCGTCTCGGGAAATGCCCCACTTCTCGGCGATCAGCTCGGCCCCCCGGAACTGGCTGACCTCACCGGTTCCGTAACGCTCAACCCAGCCCGGCGACGTGCTGAACGGATCGGGGAAGCCCAGATCGGCGGCCAACGTCATGGCCGAGCTGATCGGGATCTGGCTCATCTGCTGCACGCCACCGGCGACCACCAGGTCGTTGACCCCCGCCATCACGGCCTGTGCCGCGAAGTGAACGGCCTGCTGAGCCGAGCCGCACTGACGGTCGACGGTGGTGCCCGGAACGTGCTCGGGGCCGCCGGCCACCAGCCAGCAAGTACGAGCGATGTCTCCGGCCTGGCCGCCAACCGAATCCACGTTGCCGAACACGACGTCTTCCACCGCGCCCGGGTCGATGCCGGTGCGGTCCAAGAGAGCTTTGATCGAAGCGGCCCCAAGGTCGGCGGGGTGGATGGTGCTCAAGGATCCCCCGCGACGCCCAACTGGGGTCCGTACTGCGTCGACGATGTAGGCCTCGGCCATGGTGAAGCTCCTGGGTGCAGGCGGAAGATGCCGAATCTAACGCCCCGTCAGAACACCGGCGAAGCCAACAGCCGGGCTTCAGTACATGATGTAGCCCTCACCGGCATCGGGGTTCTTGGGCAGTTCGGTCCCGAGCAGCTTGGCCAGGATCTTCATGGCCCGAGGCTCGCTGACCGTGCACTCGGTTCCGTCTTGGAGCGTGAGGATCGCCCACGGCGGGGTGGGTTCCTGGTTCACGTCGCATCGCATGATGCTGTCGGGGTTGATCCAGCTCTTCTCGCCGGCGTGCGTCGGATCGACCTGCACCCACATCTGTCTGCCTCCAGAACCTTGTCACCGCGCCCGCGGAACCGATAACTGAGGCTATCGGACGGTCTCAGATGCCGAGAGCCTCACCGACCCGGCGACGGTGCCAGGCCGCATCACCCCAGGCCCGGCTCAGGGCTTCGGCTCGCTTCAGATAGAGGTGCAGGTCGTATTCGACCGTGTAGCCGATGGCGCCAGAGCACTGAAGCGTCTGACGAACGGCGAGGCGAGCAGCATCGGAAGCGAGAGCCTTGGCCATTGAGACGTCACGGCTGGCCGTCGGTGATCCGTTCGCCATGGCCCACGCCGCTCCGTACACGGCAGGGGCGGCGAAGCGAAGTTGCATGGCCACGTCCGCCAAGTGGTGCTTGACCGCCTGTTGCGCACCGACCGGCGTGCCGAACTGGCGACGCTCGGCCACGTAGTCGACGGTCAGGTCGAGCATCCGCCGGCCCAGTCCGACGAGCTGGGCCGCCACCCCGAGCGCTCCCCGGTTGAAGGCACGTTCGGCGTCGAGGGTGGTCCCGAGTTCGCCTTCGGCCTGCCACGCCCCCAGGGCCACCACGCGGCGACCGGCGTCCATGGCGTCGGCTAGGTGGCGGCGGTGATCGGGATCGTCCCCCACCGCCACCCCGCCGGTGATCCGGCGGGCAACCCAGGGCCCGGAAGCCGAGGGATGGTGGTCCAGCGCTACCAGGTAGGTGACAGCATCACCCCACGGGACAAGCGAGGTGGTGAGCGGCACCACGCCGGCCTGACGGGTGCCGTCGATCAGTTCGGCAAGCACCCCATGGGGGTCACCGACCTGTCCCAGCAACGGGGCCACCACGGCGGCGGTCTCCACGAAGGGGTGGGGCAACGCCGCGTATCCGGTCTCCTCGGCCAGCAGCACCCAGTCCAGTTCGCCCAGACCGAGCCCGCCGTGCTTCTCGGCGACCGCAACTCCCAGGACACCCATCTCGGCCAGGTCGGACCACACCTTGGCCACCCGCTCGGCTTCGGCTCGGGCCCCTTCGCCCTTGCGGGCTCCGTGGGCATCGGCCTCTGATGGCCACGCGGCTCGGACCACCTCGGGTGCGCACTCGTTGGAGAGCAGATCCCTGACGGCGTCGCGGAACGCGATCTGATCGTCGGTGAAGGCAAAGCGCACGGTCGGTCCCTACTTCCTGGGCAAGCCGAGGACGCGCTCGGCCGCGATGTTGCGTTGGATCTCGTTGGTCCCGGCGTAGATGGGCCCGGAGAGAGCGAACTGCCAGCCCTTGGACCAGGTGCCGTCCAGTTCGGCTTCGGGACCCAAGATGTCCATGGCCGTCTCGTGCAGCTTGACGTCGAGCTCGGACCACCAAAGTTTCACGAAGCTGGACGCTGCCCCGGCCGAACGCCCCTCGGCATCGTCGGTGACGGTCTGTAGGGTTTGGAGCCGATAGGCCTCGGCCTCCATCCACCCTTGAACGACGCGGTCGCGCAGGCCGGGATCGAGCTGGTCGGCTCCGGCGCCGCCCGAACGCTCGCGGTACAGCGAGACCAAGCGGTCTGCGGTGGCACAGAATCGCCCGGGAGAGCGCAGCGTGAGGCCCCGCTCCGAGGAGGTGGTGGCCATGGCCACCGACCAACCCTGGCCCTCATCGCCCAGCACCACACCTCCGGGAATGGCGTCGTCGGGCAGAAAGGCATCCTCGAAGAAGACCTCTGCGAAGCCCTCGTCACCATCGAGGCGACCGAAGCCCCGCACCGTCACCCCGGCCAGATCGAGGGGCACCAACAGGTAGGTGAGGCCCTTGTGTCGTTCGCTGGCCGGATCCGTCCGAAACAGGCCGAACAGGTGGGTGCAGAAGGCTCCCCTGGTGGTCCACGTCTTCTGTCCGTTGAGCACCCAGCCGCCACGGGCGTCGTCTCTGATGGCCCGGCTGGTCAGCGAGGCCAGGTCCGAGCCGGCGTTGGGTTCGCTCCACCCCTGGCACCAAAGGTCGTCTCCGGCCGCCATGCGGGGCAGGATGTGGGCCTGTTGTTCGGCGGTTCCGAACTCGAAGACGGTGGGGGCCAACAGGAAGATGCCGTTCTGGGTGACCCGTTGAGGCCCTCCGGCGCGGTAGTACTCCTCCTCGAAGATGAGCCACTCCCAGCGGCTGGCCCCTCGCCCGCCCACCTCGGTGGGCCACGACACCGCGGCGTACCCGGCGTTGAACAGGGTCCGTTCCCAGTCCAGGTGCTGGGCGAAGCCCTCGTGGGTGTCGCCCGAGAGAATCCGGTCGTCGTGGCGGGTTCGCCAGGCGGAAAGTTCGGTCTCGAGCCAGGTTCGCACCTCGGTGCGGAACCGTTCCTCGTCGGCGCTCCAGGTCAGGTCCATACGTCGGCCGAGCGTATCTGACGCCTCGTCAGAACTGGGTAACGAGCTCAGGATCCGCAGGCGAGGCGAACCAGGGCAGCGCGGGCGTCGGCCTCGATGCGCTCCAACAACTCGGCGACGGTGGGTAGGTCGTCGATCAGGCCGGTGACCTGGCCGGTGGGCAGCACCCCCACCGTCGGGTCACCGTCCACCAGCGCCGTCTTGATCAGCATCGGCGCGTTGGCGGCCATGGCCAATTGCGGCCAGGTCAGGTCTTGGCTCTTGCGCATCGCCAAGCCCTCCTTCACCAGGTCCTTGAGCGACGTGCCCGTCTGCTTGCGGAACTCGAGGGCCTTCAGCGCCGCCTTGGGCAGGCGGGTGAAGATCGATGCCTTCTCCAGGCCGTCGATCAATTCGGTGCGGATCACCCGCTGGGGTGCCCCGTCGAGGGCGACGGTCACCACCGTGTCGAACACCGAGGCATCGGTGTAACGGCCCTTGATGCCATCGGGCACCCGGCTCTCTGCGGTCAACAAGAAGCGGGTTCCCATCGCCACGCCGTCGGCACCGTAGGCCAGGGCCGCGACCAGCCCTCGCCCCGAGTGGAAACCACCGGCACCCAGCACCGGGATGTCATCGCCAACGGCTTCGACCACCTGCGGCAACAGCAGCGATGTGGGGACCTCACCGGTGTGTCCTCCACCCTCGCCTCCTTGGGCGATCACCGCGTCGACGCCCCACTCCAACATCTTCTCGGCGTGACGGCGGGCCCCCACCGTAGGCATCACCAACGCACCCGCGTCATGGATGCGGGCAATGGCGTCCTTGGTGGGAGCACCGGCGAAGGAGAACACCTTCACCCCCTGGTCAGCGGCCCAGGCGATCCTCTCGGTCAGGTCGGGCTGGCCAGCGCGCAGGTTCACCCCGAAAGGCCCGTCGGAGGTCTCGCTCACCTTGGTCACTGCGGCACGGAACTCAGCGGAGGTCATTGTGATGGACGCCAAGATCCCGAGCCCACCGGCGGCCACGGTGGCGGCGGTGAGGTTGGCCCCCGACACCCATCCCATCCCGGTCTGAACGATCGGGAGGCGGCAGCCGACCAGGTCGCAGAAGCGAGTGCGCAGCGGATCCGGGCCAGCGGTTTCTGATGGGGCGTCAGACATGCATCGCAGCGTAGGAGCCGGAGTCCGCTGTCATGAAGGGCGCCGTCGCCCTCCTAGGGCTCCAGATCAGAAGTGGAGGCCGAACAGCAGGTCGTTGCCCGGGCTGCGGCTGGCCCCGAAGTCGCTGTACAGCTTGACCGCTTCGCGGTTCGACTCCGAGGTGATCACGAAGCCGCGGTCGATGCCCATCTTGCGGGCCTCGCCGGCGATGCCTTCGAGTAGGAGCGGGCCGACGCCCTCCTTGCGATGGTCGATGTCGACGCCCAACTCATAAACGCACAGGTGCTCGAGCTTGGTGTGGCGCCGATACAACACGCAGCCGTAGACGAACCCGGCGATGTGGTTGGTGGACATGTCGATGGCCACCACGCAAAGCGTGCGAGGGTCGTTGACGAACTTGGACGCCTCCTCACTTCCGAGCGGGGGCAACCAGTCCTGCTCGCTGCCGTCGCCGAAACGAGCGTTGCCGCGAGCCAGGGTCCCCAGTACCCATTCATCTCCGGAGCGGAGTCGGTGCATTCGATAGCGATCACTAACCACGGTTTGCTCCTATGTCAAGCGGCGGCCGCGAGCAAGTCGGCGGGTGCCGTTTGGGCGGGTTGGGCGTCGGCGAGCAAGGCTCGGTAGACGACGTCGGAGAGACGTCGTTTGAGGGCTCGGAGCGCTTCGGTCTTGGTGTTGTGGTGATCGGTCAGGCGCCGGTCGATGTAGGCAATGGCGTCGTCGTGACAGCGGGCCTGAGTGATCGCGATGCGGTGGATGGCCGCGTTGAGTTGGCGGTTCCCGGTGCGAGACAGGCGGTGGCGTTCGCGGTTGCCGGACCAGACGGGCAGGGGTGCGGTGCCGTTGTGGCGGGCGTACGCGCCCTTGTGCTGAACCGGCGAACGTCTGCGGTCTCCGCGACGATCTTGGCGGCGGTGAGCGCGCCGACCCCGGCGAGGGCGAGCAGGGTCGGGGCGAGCTTGTTGACGATGCCGGTGATCGCGTTCGAGGGCGCGTTCGCGCCGGTCAGGTGCCGGGCGTGCTCGACGATCTCGGCTGCGATGCGAGCAACCGGACCATCGAAACTCGTCAGCCGGGCAGCGATCGCGTCGAGGTTCTTGTAGGACGTGAGCGATCGAGCGGGCGGATCCCAGGGCGCGTCGAGCTCGTGGAGATGCCAGCGAAGCCTGTTGAGGCAACGGGTCCGCTCCGCCACCAGGTCCTCGCGGTGGTCGACCAGCAGTCGCAGTTCCCGGGCAGGACCATCGAGCTGCGCAACGGGAAGATCCGGGTTGCGCAACGCGGCGTGAGCGACGGCGAGCGCGTCGATCGGGTCAGACTTGCCGTAGGTGCGGGCTGCGTCGCGAGCGTGGGCCATCAACCTGGGTGGCACCCGAACGATCCGCTCGCCCGCGGCGAGCATGTCCGACTCGAGACGGCGAGAGGTGCCGGCAGTCTTCGACCGCCCACTGCCGTTCGGGGCCGAACCGGTCAGCCCACCGGATGATCTCAGGTGGTCGTCGCTGGTCGTTGCGGTCGTGGTCTTGGTGCCGAGCTGGCATCCGACGTCGTCGACCGCGACGACGGTATGGGTGCGCTTGTGCGCATCGATTCCGAGGGTGATCATGGGGCTCTGGTCGCCTTTCACGTTGGTGATCCGGACCAGAACCGGTCGGTGGGCACACCTCAGTGGGGCGATGCCACGCTCCTATCAAGCCACGCCGGCCGGTTCTGCGCGCCCGGGAGCCGGCACAAAGCATGCTGCCCACGAAGGACACCGAGCGTAGGAGCCAAGCTCCCGGGCAGAGACCAGAGTGACACTGAGGCGAGCGTAGGCCAGACGACCCGTCCTCGCGGGCCAACCGCACCCCCAAGGCCCACGTCGTGATGGGTGAGCCGTGATCGACCGGCGGTAGCTTCGCCGTCGTGGATCCCTTCGATGGCCCCCGCCCCCGGTGGGGCTGGTTGGCAATCGCCGCGCTGGGCAGCCTGATCACATTGGCCACCGTCGTCGGCGGGCTGTGGGCACTGGCCATCACGGTGGACAGCGGCACCGGGTCACCGTTCCAGGTGCTGGTGGGCGTGGCGGGAGCAAGCCTGTTCTGGGGGTGGATGACCGGCGGCGCCTGGCGCCGGGCACGGGACCCCGAACCCGACCCGCTGGAGCCTTCTCCCCTACCCCGCCGCGCCGCCTTCGTGGCCGCCAACGTGGTCCTGGCGGTGATGGTGACCGCTCTGGTGGCCTTCGGGCTCTGGTTCGAGATCACCTCGGCCCAGGATCGGGCCCGTATCGACCAGCTGCGGACCCGTATCGAGGTCGCAGCCCGTCGAGCCGACCTGACCGTCGAGAAGGTGGACCATCTGCGTCAGGAAAGGCAGTTCTGGATGATGGCGGTGACTTCAGGACGTGAGGACGCCGCTGATCCGATCAAAGCGGTGTTGGCTGTGGACGGGGCCGCCGTGGCCGACATCGCGGTGGAGGATGGTCGTGCCGCGATCCTCTTCGTGCCCGATGCCGGACCTCCCTGTGTGAGGCTCGACATCGATGAGCTCGACATCATCACCACCAGCCAGGTCACCCGCTGCTGACCGCAGAGGACCACCGATGACCGCGACAACCCCGGACCGCTCAGACGGGGTCGGGCACCTCACGGTGTCGAGTTCCGGCCGGGTCGATGACCTCATCGAGCAACCTCAGCTCGCCTGGGGTCGGCAACCGTGAGGTGGGAACGTCGTCAGGGATGACCAGGCTGAACCCGGTGGCCGCCACCACCTCGTCGACGGTGACGCCGGGGTGGAGAGACCGCAACCGCATCGAATGATCCGGGCTCTCGAAGTCGAACACCGCCAGGTTGGACACCACCCTCCTGATCTCGTGGAATCGAGCGGCCTCAGCGCCGAGCTGACCAGCGCGGTCGTATCCAACGCCGGTGACCACATCGACCGCCTCCACGAACACCTTCGGGCCCTGGGCTGGCACCCAGTACGAGGTGACGTCGTTGATGGTGTTGCCGGGCGCACCCCGAAAACCGAGGAGCTGAGTCTTGGGACGGGTCGGTGTACCGCCCAACGCGGCGATGTTCTGGTTGCCGTACCGGTCGACCTGGGTGGCGCCCATCATCACGTGACGACGGCCGCTCCACACCACGTCGAACATTCGGCGGTAGGGGTTCCAGGTCTCATAGACACGGTCACCTCGGGCTGGCACCGCCTCGTCGTTGGCGATCAGCGCCGCTTCGCCGTCGGTCATCATCAGGTCTGGTTCCCAGGTGGCGCGAGCTAGCCGTCCGCCGATCATCGGGATGGTGCCGATGGGGTTGGCCAGGATCTCGCCATCGCCTCGGAAACAGTCGGCTACCGCTACCGCGCACACGTCAGCGCGCTTGACCAGAGTCGAAAGGTCGGTGGTGGTCACGAGCGGGCCTCCTCGGCCGGGCGGGCGGCAAGGGCGGCCTGGTAGGCCGCCTCGTCTGGGAATGAAAGCCAGTCCGAGCGGAACGACGCCCACATCTCGGGGTCCTTGGCGGTGGCGAGGTACTCCTTCTGGAATGCCTCGTCACGCACTCGGTCAGGGTCACACGACGTGGGGTGGCATCCGTTGGGAGCCTCCACCACGCCATCCACGAACATCCGACTGACCCGGAGCCTGGTGACGTCGCCCGCGGCTTCCACCAGGTCGGAAGTGGACACGACCTTCTCCACCGAGATGAATCGCCCGCCATCGGCAGCGGCTTCGAGCATCAAGTCGTCGAAGTAGAGATCGGGACCGGTGAAGGCGGCGTTGCCGCGGGTGTCACCCACGTTCAGGTGGCACAGCGCGGCATCCAGCTCGATCGCCGGTTGGGCGATCAGCTCCTCCCCGTCACCACCACCGGGTCCGGGGTAGGGGGATCGAACCGTCTTCAGACCAGGGTTGACAAGGTTGAGGTCAGAACCGAGCCCGACGCGGGTGGGCAGGAACGGGACCCGCCACGCCGCGGCCTGAAGCCCCAGCAGCAGCATCCCCTCGTCGAGTTCGGTGCACTCGACGGACCCGGACTGGCGAGCAGCACGGAAGTGCGGTTCGAGCACAGCGGCCGGGCCGATGTCTGGGGCCACGAAGGCAAAGGTGAGGTGGGCCACCTTGCCCGCAGCGCACAACATGCCCACCTCAGGTCCGCCGAAGGTGACCAGGTGCAGGTCGGACAGGTCGCTACGCAGGATGGCCCGTACCAGCGACATGGGCTTGCGGCGGCTTCCCCATCCACCGATCCCGATGGTCATGCCCGACCGCAGTCGGCCGACAACCTCGTTCTCGTCGAGGCGCTTGTCTCGCGGAGCCGGCCAGTTCTCGTCGGCGGTCGTGTCGTTCACAGGTCGGTCGCTCATTTGGTCACGTCGGTTTCGCGCTTGGCCACGAAGGCATCCCGGTGTTCGTCGGCAACACCAGACAGGTTCAGTTCGAAGGTGAAGCCCTGCTCGAAGCGGTAGCTCCGCTTCACGTCCCACAGGTCTATGCCGTTCAGCGATTCCTTAGCGGCACGAATGACGGTGGGTGATTTGGCTGCTATCTGGCCAGCCACCTCGAACGCTGCGTCTCGCAGCTCGGACTGGGGCACGACCCGTAACACCGAGCCGAAGGCGTGTAGCTCCTGGGCAGTGGCGGTGGCCGAGGTGTACACCATCGCCCTCATCTTGTGTTGGGGAACCAACCGGCTCAAATGGGTGGCGGCACCGAGGGCGCCCCGGTCCACCTCGGGTAGCCCGAAGGTGGCGTCATCGGCGGCCACGATCACGTCGGCGTTGCCGATCAGACCGATGCCACCTCCAACGCAGAACCCGTTGACGGCGGCGATGACGGGAACCTTGCACTCATAGACGGCAGCGAAGGCCTCGTAACATCCCCGGTTGGCCCCGATCAGGGCGTTGAACCCTTCGGTGGCCTGCATTTCCTTGATGTCTACGCCGGCGTTGAAGCCTCTCCCCTCGGCTCGCAACACGACCACTCGGACCGCCTGATCATCTCCCAGGCGACGGATGACGTGGGCCAGTTCAAACCAGCCTGCGACGTTGAGGGCGTTGACGGGCGGGTTGTCCATCACCACTTCGGCGATGCCCTGCTCGTCGACGTGCGACGTGATCCCCATTGGGCTCCAGACTTTCTGATAGGTCGTCAGATTCCGCGGCCACCGTAGCCCAGGCCGAACGCAGCCAACCCTTCGGCCGGGTCCTGTACCGACCTACACCCTCCGGTACGGTGCGCGTCCATGACGATCGAGATCGACCTATCGGGACGGGTGGCGCTGGTGACCGGCGGGACCCGCGGCGTGGGTCGTGGAATAACCCAACGGCTCCTCGATGCGGGGGCCACCGTGGTCATCTGCGGCCGTTCCGCACCCGACCCCACTTCCCTGCCAATCGGGGTGACCTTCGTGCCCGTCGACGTGACCGACCACGCCTCGGTCAACACCCTGGTCGACGGAATCGTGGAGGACCACGGGCACCTCGATGTGGCCGTGAACAACGCTGGCGGAAGCCCAGGCACCGATGCCGCCACCGCATCGCCGCGCTTCAGCGACAAGATCCTGGCCCTCAACCTGACCTCTGCCCTTCACGTGGCCCAGGCCGCCAACCGGGTCATGCAGACCAACGCCTCGGGCGGATCAATCGTCAACGTCACCAGCCTCTCGGGCATGCGCCCATCGCCGGGAACCGCCGTGTACGGCGCGGCCAAGGCAGGCCTGATCAACCTCACCACCAGCCTCGCCATGGAGTGGGCACCGACCGTCAGGATCAACTGCGTGTCGGCGGGAATGGTCCGTACCGAGATGTTCGAGGACTACTACGGCGGCCCCGAAGGAGCAGCCGCAGTTGCCTCCACCGTTCCTTTGGGGCGGGTGGCCACCCCCACCGACGTGGGCAACGCGGTGGTCTGGCTGGCCAGCGACCTGGCCTCCTACGTCACCGGGGCGAACCTGGTCGTCCACGGCGGTGGCGAGCATTTGAAGTTCTTCGATCACCAGGTCGGCTGATCATCCGATTCCGCACGTGGCGCCTCGGAGTGGTCCGGTCGGCTGTCCCCTTACCTCCCACTCGACGAAACCCGATGCACGCCTAGGCCTTTCGACCTATCCTGGCCCGATGGCGGTCGAAAGTCACACCCACCACCCTCACCACCGGTCGACCGAACCGAGGTCGACGAGACCCAACCTCCCCAGGTTCCGGCTCTACGTCCCACCCCCAACGCTGGGCCCATCCTCTACTGCTCGAGGCCGGTCCGCTCCGGTTAGCTCAGTCGTCGGGGACCGCGAGATCCCCGAGGTCCCCAAGGTCGCCGTCGAGGTCCCCGAGGTCGTGATCGACCTGGCCCGCATCGAGCGGGAGGGGTGGGACCACATCGACCACCCGGACCATTCCCGCCATTCACTCCACGCTCGGATCAACGGGCGCCGACGGCGTCGCTCCCGCTTGGCCCGCGTGGTCCGACCGACTGGAACGATCCCACGCGTCAGCTACCGGGCCCGGGGGGCCGAAGCGCTTCGCCGGCTCGGTAGAGCAACGGCCACATCCACGCTGTCGCGGTCCGAGTTGAGGATCGCCACCACCGCCGCTCTGTTGGTGGTGTTGGCGGTGGCATCCCTGGCAGTACGGTCCTACGTGGTTCCTCCCCACCGCTTCGTGGCCACCATGGGTCCGTTGCGCAACGACCAGCGGGTGCTGGACCAGATGGCGATCGACGTCGCCGACGCGCTCGTGGCCGGACGGATTGTGGGCGCCGCCGAGCGAGCTGAGATCGAGCGGTCGTCGCAGCGGCTGGTGGCTGGCCCCGATGCCGACCGAGCTTGGGATCAACTGCTGGTTAGCGCCTCGGGCTCAGGGCCCGGGCCCGAGGGTCCAATCGATGCCCGTACGTCGAACGTGGCCGAGCGCTACACCACCCAGCTTCGCCACATGGTGAGCCTGGCCCGCAACGCCGCCCTGGTCACCCCGGTGCTTGCCCTCGCCGGTCTGGGTTGGGCCGTGACCCGGTCACGTCACCGCCTGCGTCTAGTCACCGCCATCAGCACGATCACGGTGGTCGGCGCGGTCTTGGTGGCCATGGTGGCACCGCTGCTCCTCCGCTCCACCGCGTTGGTGGTCGCCCAGGGCTCGATGCTGCCCCTGACCCAGGCCGCCGGCGAACAACTGGAGGGACCTGTTCGGCGGTGGCTGCTGGCCCTGGCCACCGGCGGGATCATGGCCGCCATGGCCTTTCGGGCGCTGACGCTCCACAAGCACCGCCCTGTGGGGGTGGGTACCCGCCATCGGTCCTCACGCCAGCACCGGCCCGGCCACCACCGCCACGACCATGCCAGCCACCGGCCCCACGGGGCCCGACCTCAGCCGACAGGCAGCCAATGACGGGCCGCAGCCACCAGGGCTGAACGCCCCACGTCCAGAGTGGGCTGGGGCACCGGGGCAAACCGGGGTGAATGGTTGCTTGGCAGCGAAGCCACCTTCTCCACGAACTGGCGGACGGTGGTCAGACCTTCGAACAGGGCGGGATCGGCCCCGCCCAGCAACCAGTAGACGCACGGAGATCCGGCCGCCGTGGCGAACAGACCCACATCCTCACTCCCCGACACCGCACCCGGGTCCAGCACCAGGGCTCCGATCGATTCGAGGGCGGGCCTGGTCGCCTCGCATGCGGCCGGGTCGTTGACGACGGCATCTCCGCTCTCGGTGATGACGATCTCGGGGTCTCTGGGCGCCCCCGCCGTTGCCGCCTCTCCCTTGACGATGCGTTCCACGGCGGCGAGGACGCGCGCCCGAACATCGTCTTGGTAGGTGCGGATGCTCAGATCCATCCGGGCCTGATCGGGGATGATGTTCGACTTCGTGCCGGCCTCGAGCCTTCCCACCGTCACCACCGCGGTCTGGGCCGGATCGACCTCACGGGACACGACCGTCTGCAACCGCATGACCGTGGAGGCCGCCATCACCACCGGGTCGACCGTGGTGTGAGGACTCGAGCCGTGCCCACCGCTCCCGTGCATGGTGATGCGCAGGCCGTCCACCGCTGCGAAGGCCGGGCCGGTGTGCAGCCCGATGGTGCCGGCGGGTATGGGGGCGACGTGTTGGCCGAGCACCACCGATGGCGTGCCGTATCGCTCGTAGAGACCGTCGTCGAGCATGGCCCGCGCTCCGAGGATCAGCTCTTCGGCCGGCTGGAACACCGCCAGCAGGGTGCCCGCCCAGGTATCACGGCTAGTGGCCAGCTCGGCGCAGGCCGCCAAAAGGCATGTGACGTGGACGTCGTGGCCGCAGGCGTGGGCGACGCCTTCGACGGTGCTGGAATAGGCGAGCCCGGTGTCCTCGGTGACAGGCAGGGCATCCATGTCGGCCCGAACCAGCACCGTCGGTCCGTCACCGTTGCGCATCACACCGACCACGCCGGTCCGGCCGACGCCGGTCTCCACCTCAAAACCCGACTCTCGAAGCGAATCGGCC
The DNA here is from genome assembly GCA_016702505.1 of Microthrixaceae bacterium. Lineage (NCBI taxonomy): Bacteria > Bacillati > Actinomycetota > Acidimicrobiia > Acidimicrobiales > Microthrixaceae > Microthrixaceae bacterium. The sequence goes on along the minus strand of JADJDU010000014.1, from coordinate 104,346 downwards.
ACGATCCCCGCGGTGCGGTTCTCCTCGAAGCTCAGCTCGGGGTGACGGTGAAGGTCCTCATACAGCGCGGCCCAGTCAGGAGTGATCGACATGGTGGCGAGCCTACGTTCAGGTATAGACGCTGGCGACCGAAAGGGCCACGATCAACAAGACCACGACTAGCACCAGGATCAGCGCAGGTCCGGCCGGATGTTGTGGACGCTCGGCCTCCAGTGGGGGCCTGGCCCGGCGGGCACGGTTCTGGTCTGGTGTCATCGTGACTCTCCACGGGCCAAGGCAGCCGAGTCCCACAGCGAGCGAACGTCGGCCAGGGATCGGAACAGGTCGTTCAGGTGGGTGCACGTCGACGTGCCGGTCAGGTCGTCTCGGACCCGGGTTCGCAGATCATCCACTCGCAGGCCGACCAGGCGTTCGGCGCTGGCTGCCGCCGATGGGCATTCGGGAGCGGGAAGTGGGCCCGGGGTGGCGGTGGCGGCCGTGATCAGCCACGTCGAGGGGTCGATCCGGGCGGTGAAGCCGTACTCGTGCACCACCGTCTCTCCTACATCGTCAGGCTCGCCGTAGGTGTCACGAAAGCGGACTTCGACCCGCAACGGGGCTGAAGCGGTCCGGCCGTCGGTGCCCACGCCCCGCCACAGGTCGATCAGGCGGCGGCGACGCATCGACTCGGGAGCCAAGGGCTCGGTAGCCTGCCAGGCCATTAGGTCGGGAGAGCCATCGGGGCCGCAGTTGAGATCGGGCGCGGGAGGTCCCCAACCCAGCAGGGGTATCCCGGTTTCGACAACTGCTCTGACCATGGCCCCGTCGGGCGCCCACCCGGCACAGATCCCCACCGGAAGGGTGCGGGGACGAGATCGAGGGCTAGATGGCGTTCCGCCGGCGGCACTGCCACCAGCGGCGCTGCCACCAGCGGCGCTTCCCCCGACGGGCAACGCCGATGCCAGGTTGCTCAACAGGCCGGCGCGCACCAGCACCGAGCCTGCGATCAGCGCCGCCGGCGGTGTGTCATCGAGGAGCAGGTGAACCAAGGACCCACCCACAACCAGATCGGGAGCGGTTTCGGCCAAGGCCCGCCGGAATCCCGAACCGGCCCTTACCCCGATCAGGCCGTCGAGGTGGTGATGATCACCGCCAGCGTCTCGGTCCATCACCGACTGGGCCGCCACTGCGGTGATGGCGCGATCGGGTCCGGCGGCCACGGTCACCGATGTAGCCGCCGCACCGATCAGGTAGGGCTCACCATCTATGCCGGTGGCGAGGTCTCGCCCGTTGCCCCCGATGACGAGAGGTCCGGCGAGACCATCGGGCCGAACCATGTCGACGATGGTGGTGCGCCGGACCGATCCTCGTCTCCGTCTCGGTGATCCGTGGACGGGCGGTTCGGTTCCCGGCCAGCGGCGTTCGTCGTCGGTGGGCACCAGACCGTTCTAGCGGACCGGCCGGTATCTGCCACCTTGCCCGGCGGCTTGCCCTCTTGTGGTCCAACCAGGGATCTGACGTACCATCAGAAACTCGCCCCCGAACGGTTCGGGAGCCACCGTCACCTACGGGAGCCGGCATGACCACCAGGATGCGCGTACCCGCGCTGGGCGCCGAGGGATGGTTCACCCCCGACGCTCAGGAGCCAACCCTCCTCGGCCAGCAGTGCGCCAGCTGTGGCACCTACGCATTTCCCAAGGCCGACTACGGGTGCCCCAACCCGGCCTGCACCGGGACCGTCTTCGACGAGGTCCCGCTGTCACGCCACGGCACGGTTTGGAGCTACACCGACGCCCGGTACCAGCCCCCGCCGCCGTACGTGGTCCCCACCGACGAGCACGTTCCGTTCGCCATCGCCGCTGTCCACCTCGAGCACGAGGGAATCGTGGTGATGGGGCAGGTCGTGCCCGGCGTAGCCGTGGAAGACCTCCGGGTGGGCACGCCCGTCGAGTTGGTCGTGGACGTGTTGTTCAGCGACGAGGACACCGATCACCTGATCTGGAAGTGGAAGCCGGTTTCGGACCCGGCCGCGACCGCCGAGGAGAGCAACTGATGAGCGCCAACGACATCGCCGTACTGGGCGTGGGCATGCACCCATGGGGCAAGTGGGGCCGGAACTTCGTGGAGTACGGCGTGGCCGCGGCCCGAGACGCCATCCGAGATGCCGGCATCGACTGGGCCGACGTCCAGTTCGTATCCGGGGCCGACACCATGCGCAACGGCTACCCCGGCTACGTGGCGGGGGCCACCTTCGCCCAAGCCCTCGGTTGGACCGGAGCCCGGGTGGCTTCCAGCTACGCCGCCTGCGCTTCGGGGGTCACCGCCATCGAGGCGGCCAGGACCCGGATCCTGGCCGGTCTTTGCGACGTCGCCTTGGTGGTGGGTGCCGACACGACACCCAAGGGGTTCCTGGCCCCCAACGCCGGCGACCGACCCACCGACCCCGACTGGCTGCGGTTCCGCCTCATCGGGGCCACCAACCCGACCTACTTCGCCCTGGCTGCCAGGCGCCGAATGGACCTCTACGGGGCCACCAGCGCCGACTTCGCCCGGGTGAAGGTCAAGAACGCCAGCAACGGCCTGACCAACCCGAACGCGCGCTACCAAAAGGCGGTGACGGTGGAAGAGGTTCTGGCCAGCCCGGTGGTGGCCGATCCCCTCCACCTGTTGGAGATCTGCGCCACCTCCGACGGCGGCGCCGCCATCGTGTTGTCGTCGATGGAGTTCGCTCAACGACATGCCGCGTCGGCCGGTAACCAGGTTCGCATCGCGGCCGTTTCCACGGTCACCCCGACCTATCCCAACACCGTCATCGACCTCCCCGACATGGCCACCGACTCCACCGCGGTCGTCCCGGCACCGGCGCGCCCGTTCAAGGAATCGATCGCCCACGCCGCCTACGAGGAGGCCGGTGTCGGCCCCGACGACCTGTCGCTGGCCGAGGTCTACGACCTGTCCACCGCATTGGAGCTGGACTGGTACGAAGACATCGGCCTATGCCCCAGGGGTGAGGCCGAGCGCCTGCTCAACGACGGCGACACCTCCCTGGGCGGGCGCATCCCGGTCAACCCCAGCGGGGGCCTGGCCTGCTTCGGCGAGGCGGTCCCGGCTCAGGCCATCGCCCAGGTGTGCGAGGTCACCTGGCAGCTACGCGGTCAGGCCACTGGCCGTCAGGTCGAAGGCGCGACCGCGGGCATCACCGCCAACCAAGGACTCTTCGGTCACGGTTCCGCGGTTCTCCTCACCCGCTGAACAACGCTCGATCCGAACGCCCGCTCAGTTGGTTCGATCCGGGACCTTGCGCTCGGGATGGTCGACGTGGATGTGGGTCTGAAGCTCCGTCACCAGGGCGAAGCGAAGCTCACAGAACGGGCACTGGTGAACCTCGGTCATGGGTCCATCCTCGCGCCACGATCGACGACCCACAACGCACGGGTTCCGCCCTATGCCAGGTAGCGGCTGAGGCTCTCCACCACGCACACCGGCTTGTCGGAGCCTTCACGCTCCACGGTGATCACCATGGTGGTGTCTATCCCACCGTTCACGTCGACCACCTCGGTCAACTCCACCCCGGCCCGTAGGCGAGAGCCCACCGGCACCGGCGCCGGGAACCGCACCTTCCCCGTGCCCCGGTTCACCCCCATGGACACGCCTTGGACATCGACGACCTGAGGTAGGAAGAGGTTGGTGAGCGACAGCGTCAGGTAGCCGTGGGCGATCGGGCCACCGAAGGGCGACTCGGCTCGGGCCCGTTCCACGTCGACGTGGATCCATTGATTGTCGCCGGTGGCCTCGGTGAAGGTGTTCACCTGGTCTTGGGTCACGGTCACCCAGTCGCTGTAGCCGAGGTGCCTACCCACCGCGGCCCTCACCTCGTCGACTCCGTTGAAGGTGGTCACGGCCATCAGATCACGCCCTCTGTGAGCTGACCGGCACCACTTCACCGGTCATGTAACTGGAGTAGTCACTGGCCAAGAAGACCATCACGTTGGCAACCTCCCAAGGTTCGGCGTAGCGCCCGAACGCCTCCCGCTTGGTGAGCTCGTCCAGCAGTTCATCGGTGGTGACCTTGGCCAGGAACGGATGCATGGCCAAGCTCGGTGCGACGGCGTTGATGCGAACGCCGTGGGGTGCGGCCTCCACCGCGGCGCAGCGGGTGAGGGCCATGACCCCGGCCTTGGCCGCGGCGTAGTGGGCCTGCTCGGTCTGCGCTCGCCACCCCAGGACCGAAGCGTTGTTGACCATGACCCCTCCCTGGCCGCGCTCGATCATGTGGCGCAGGACAGCACGGGTACAACGAAACGTCCCGTTGAGGGTGACGTCGAGCACGGTGTTCCACTGGTCGTCGGTCATGTCGACCAGCAGCGACGATCCACCCAGACCGGCGTTGTTGATCATCACGTCGATACCACCGAGACCATCCACCGCGGCCCCGACCAAGGCCTGAACGTGGTCCTCGTCGGTGACGTTGCAGACCTGGGTGAGCGGACGAGTACCGGTCTCGGTGTCCAAGCGGTCTGCGGTCTCCTCAAGGCGTCGCTCGTGGAAGTCCGAGATGAGCACCGAGGCACCCTCCTCTATGGCTCGCCGGGCCACGGCCGAGCCGATGCCGGTTCCGGCAGCGGCGGTGACAACGACGGTCTTGCCCGCGAGCAGGCCGTGACCGGGAACGTAGGGGGGAACAGTGGTCACGGTCATCCCTTCGGGGCAGGTTTGGGTTCGCCGGGCAGTCCGAGTGCCCGCTCTCCGATGATGTTGCGCTGGATCTCGTTGGAGCCGGCGTAGATCGTGTCCGAGCGGGTGAACAAGAACAGCCGCTGCAGGGCTGTGAGCTCGTAGCCCTCGCCGTGGCAATCCTCGGGAGCAACGTCCTGCTCGGCCAGCAATGCTTCGGCACCCAACACGTCCATGGCCAACTCGCCGAGGTCACGGTGCCAGTTCGACCAGTACAGCTTGGTGATCATGGCCTCCCGGGGTAGGTCTGCACCCTCGGCCTGAGACAGGACACGCAGGGTGTTCCACCGCATCACCTCCAAGCCAGCGTGGGCCGCGGCCAGACGCTGACGGATAATGGGGTCGTCGATCCTCCCGTTGCGGCGTGCCTCGCCAACGATGGTGTCCAGCTCGTTGCGGAAGCTGAGCTGTTGACCCAGCGTCGAGGCTCCCCGTTCGAAGGCCAGGGTGCCCATGGCCACCTTCCAGCCGTTGTTGACCCCACCGACCACGTCGACGGCCAGCGCCCGCGCCCCTTCGAAGAACACCTCGTTGAACTCCGAGGTGCCCGTGACCTGGCGGATGGGTCGGATCTCCACGCCGTCTTGGTGGAGGGGCATTAGGAAGTAGGTGATCCCACGGTGCTTGGGGGTGGCATCACGGTCGGTGCGGGCCAGGACGAACACCCAGTCCGACCAATGAGCCAGAGAGGTCCAAACCTTCTGGCCGGTGATCAGCCAATCTTCCCCATCGGGCTCGGCCCTGGTGGCCACGTTGGCCAGGTCCGAGCCGGCGTTGGGTTCGCTGTAGCCCTGGGCCCAAAGCGAGGTCCCGGCCACGATGCCGGGCAGAAACCGGGCCTGCTGGTCGGCGGTGCCGAAGGCCATGATCGTGGGACCGGCCAGGCCTTCACCGATGTGGCCGAGGCGCCCCGGGCCTCCGGCCCTGGCGTACTCCTCGTACCAGATCACCTGTTGGTGAAGGCTGAGCCCCCGGCCCCCGTGTTCGGTGGGCCACCCGACGCAGGTCCAGCCGTTGGCGCCCAGGTGCTTCTCCCACGCCAGACGTTCCTCGAACAAGGCATGCTCGTCGCCTGGTCCGCCTCTGCCTCTCACCCCGGCAAAATCGCCGTCGAGCTGCTCGGTCAGCCACCTCCGGGCTTCGGCCCGGAATTCCTCGTCCTCATCGGAGAACCGCAGATCCATTCCCGGGAGCGTAACGCCCACCTGACGGAGCGTCAGAAACGGCCGGCCTCGATGTCGATCCAGAAGGCGCGAGCCCGACTCCGTCGAGCGTCGTCGTAGTCCGCCCACTTGGACGTGGGCAGTACAGCCTGGTCTACCTCCACGAACCCCTTGCGCTCGAACAGGGCCGCTGCCGGTTCCGCCACCGTGACCGCGAACACCGCACTCAGTCCGAGACCTCCGGCCCGAGCGAGGAGCTCGTCGATGAGCGCACCTCCGGCTCCGGAACCGGAGAACCGGCTGACGGTGTACAGGCCCGCCACCTCCCCCACGTTGTCTTCTCGGTAGGCGTCGGTCTCGAGCCCCACCACGCCGGCCAGGTGTCCGCTCCCGACCACCTTGGCCCCGATCCCGGTGGCAGCAAGACGGGCCACCTCCAGCCGCGTTCTCGGACGCAGCAGCCCATCGGCGGTGCCCTGAGCCACCAGGTCCTCTACCGCGGCCAGATCATCGATCCGCAGCGGCGCAACCGCCACGTAACCACCGCTGGTGAAGAGCGTTCCAGTTCCGTCGAAGGTGAACAGCTCACGCTCCAGGTCCGCTGCCCGACAGAGGTTGACGCTGCTCACCCCTCCGGAAAGAGCCACCTCGAGCGCCTCCACCACCATGCCGTCCTGACGTTCGCCCAGTTGGGCTCGATACGCGTCACGATGGGTGCTTACATCGGCGAAGCTCCGCGGTGGGCGACCCCAGCCACCAGCCGGGTCGGTGATCACCAGCTTCAGTGCCCGTAGTGAGGCGGCCACGTGGGCTGCCACCAACGGGCACCGGGCGCGACGTGTTCGCACGGTCACCACCGCGGAGTCGGCGACCGCCAACCAGAGCGAGGCCAGTCCAGCCGGGTCGAGCTCCTCAGAGGGCAGCCACACCTCGGCCGACCCTACGATCGACTCAGGGATCGATCCAGGGATGGACTCGGTGGTCGAGGGGCGCGGCTCAAGGTCATCTACCCCCTCCACCAGCACCAGACGGGCGCCCCCCTCGTCGAGGGAACCGGCTACGGCCTCGACCACCTCAGGCGTCAGCCAATGGCGGTGGGGCAGCGACACAACGATCGTGCCCCCGGCGAACTCGGCTACATAGAACGCCCGCTCGGTTTCGGGGACCTCGACGATGTCGGACACGGCGCCAGTCTGACCGAAGCACACCTCCGCTCACATGCCCGTAACGGGCCATCGACCAAGAACAACAGCGGCGCCACCGTTACTGTCTGAGACGATGAGCTCCGCCAGCACCAACCAGATCGCATTTCGCCTCGCCGCCTTGGCGTTCTCTGCCCTGCTTCTAGGTGGATGTGGGGACGGCGGGGATGCCACCAAGGTCGAAGACGGCGCCACCTCCACGACCGCTGCCACCGGGGACACCCCCGACCTGAGCGACGCGGAGTGGACGGACCTCACCGACAAGGACGTGGTGACGGTCCAGGCGCGAGACAACATCTTCGTGAAGCCCTACATCGAGGTGAGGGCTGGCACCACCGTCACCTTCAATAACAGGGGACGCAACCAACACAACGTCTTGGCCGTCCCCGAGGATCGATTCGAGTCGATCGAAGCCGAAGAGCTCGAACCGGGCATGAAGCAGGAAGTCACCTTCACCGCCCCCGGCGACTACCCGTACTACTGCTCTCTGCACGGCACCGCGACCAAGGGCATGGTCGGCGCCATCCGGGTGGTCGAGTAGCGCTCAGGACCCGAGCGGATTGGGTCCAGTCGTCGTCGCTGCGAGGGCAATCAGAGCGAGGTTTCGCCTCTGTTGAGCCATGCCGTGCCCAGGTGCCCCGGGTCCTCCATGTGACCACCATTGGTGTTCGGCTGTCTGACGAGCTTTGGCAACAGGACCGGGCGGGGGTTCGGGGGCAGAGCCCTTTGTGGCGGAGCCCCCGACCTGCGGAGATCGGCTTTGCCGGTCGTAGCAGCGAAGGCGTCGGCCGTCAGGCCGGCGACCGAACTCCGCCGCAAGGCTCTGCCTTTCGGTGGATTCAGGCTGCGGGTCGACCTGGCACCGTGATGGCATCCACGTCGGGACGTACCGGCCGAACGAAGCGAGGGTGGGGCGCGGTCGCCGCGTTGGCCATGATGGGCTGCGGCCCGGGTACCGGGGTCCGCTGGTAGGCATCCTCGGCCGGGGTCGGGGGCTGTTCGGTGATGAACAGACCGAAGTCCAAAGCCCCCACCTCCAGGTCGACACCGTTGCCCTCACCATCGCACGGCACGATCTCTTGGAGCCCGGGAGGGGCCGAGGTGGTGATCTCGTTGCCGGAGAAGCAGTTGTGGTCGGCCGCCACCGCTACGCCGGGGATCGGGTTGCGAATGAAGCCGCTGGCCAGATCGGCGATTCCGGATCCACTGACGTGGTTGCCGATGATCCGGTTCCCGGTGGCATCCCACAACACGTTGCCCACCGGCTCCTCTGGGAGCGGGTCGTCGCGGGTCTCACGGCACGGCCGCTCGTGCTCGCTGGCTGGAGGTGGCGTGTCGGCGGCGTCTGATTCGATGAAAGGGATGGCCGATATCCCAGTTCGGGCATGGTTGTAGACCAGATTGCGTTCGATCCGGTTGTCGATGCTGCCCGCCACCAGGATCCCGTTGCCCTGAGCGATGAGCGAGGTGGGGAAACCGGGACCGTCGAGCAAGTTGTTGTCGTGGACGATGTTCCCCACGATCACATTGGACCGGCCGGGGTAGCACAGCTCATAGGAACCCGAGTTGGGCAGGATCCCGGCCCGGTTGTTCCGAAACGTGGAATTGACGATGTACAGCTCACCACCCGAGTTGGTGCCCGAGTAGCCGACGCCGTTGTACTCCGACACCACGTCGTCGATCACCACGTCACACTCGAAGCACTCCCCCACGTAGAACGCCGATTCGATGTTCCCAGAGCCGTAGCTGTGCTCGATCACACCGTGGTAGGAGTCGAAGGCGTAGATGCCGTAATCACCGTTGCGATAGACGGTCAGGTACGAGCCTTTGAACCGATCCGATCCGGTCCAGAACACCCCGTTGCCGGTGAACTGGCGAACGGTCAGGTTCTCCACCACCACGCCGTCGGTATCGAGCACCCGGATGCCGTTCTCCAACTTGAACCCACCATCGAGGATCACCTGGTTGCGGTCCACGCCCCGAATGGTGATGTCCTCCGTTTCGACATCTACCGACTCGGCGTAAACCCCCGCAGCGATGAGGACCATGTCCCCGGGACGAGCGGCGTCGACCGCGGCCTGGATGGTCTCGTGGTCCTGAGGGACCCGCACCACCTCGCCGGGATGGGCACCGCTGGTGCTCGGGCTCGTCGACGCGCTCGCCGAGGCATCGCTACCCGCACCTTCGGACCCATCCGAACCTGAGCACGCCGACGACATCACCACGACGAGCACCGCCAACAGGGCCATGACGAAGCGGGAACGATCCGTTCGGTGATGCTGGCGACTCACGACGAGAATGGTGTCACAGAGCGGTCAACTGCTGAACAACGGCTCTTCTTCACGGTTGGAGGCCAGGTCACACACGACGTTGCGTTTGATGCACCGGTCGATCTCGCGTTGCAGGCCGGCGGGTTCCCATCCGTTGAAAAAGTCACCGTGGGCCGAGTAGATGTTGCCCGAGGCCAGGCTCAGGTCGTGGTCCGGTCCCGAGATGGCGAAGTTGACCGACACCGTGAGCTGGGGGATGTTCTCGGGATGGGTGGCTGGGCAGGCACCGTCGACCGAGTAGGCCACATGTGACTGGTGATCGGCGCTGTCCACGTTCTTGCCGTCCCAGCAGTCCTGGTAGGTGAGGATCAGGTGGAGCGGGGCTCCGGCTGGGCATTCGGGCGGATCATCGGCGACCCTGGTCCTACTCCCGCACACCCACCCCGTGGCCTCGCCGGCTTGGGGGGTCTCCGCGGTCTGATCACCGGCGATCAGGGCAAGTCCGGTGGGCATGGTGACCAGGTCGGTCGGGTCGACGCCGGGCGCAGCCCGGTAGTACGCCGCGATCGACACTGGGACCACGATCTCACCGTGGTCGAACAGGGTCGGATGCCAGTAGCCAGCCTTGTCAGCGGTCTTGTCGCAGGTGGTGCCCCCCTCCAACAACGACTCAGCGGTGCTGTCGGCGTTGATGATGTCCGAGCCGTAGAAGTCGTGGCGATGCGAGCGACCTGAGTGACCGAAGTGCACGATCGGGTCGTCGGGCGCGGAATGGCTGTAGTCGCAGTGGACCACGAACTGCCCGACCCGCCCTTGGGGTCCGACATGACGCTCCGGTCCGATCCCGCCTTGAGCTGGTCGGTCCGTGTCGGCGACGTCGCGGTCATCGGTCTCCGCGGCTACCGGACCTGATCGCTCAGACCCGCCACGATCGCGCACCAAGATCGCGACCATGGCGACCAACGCCACCACCACGACCACGGCTAGCAACCTCGTGCGGGCCGGAGACGACATGGGTTGCTAGCGATCCTGCGCGATCACGCCGGCTTGGCGGGAACCTCGATCGAGGCGACATCAGGCTTCTCGGGCCCCTCGAAACGGGGGTGAGGCGCGGTCTCGGCATCGGGCATCGATGGTTGTAGGCCGGGCTCGGGTGTGGTCTTGTACGAGTCCTTGGGCGGCTTGGCCGGTTGGCTGGCGATGAGACCCATCAGGTCGAAGGCTCCGGCCTCGAAGTCACCACCGCTGCCGGTGCCGTCGCACGGCGCCAGCTTCTCCAAGTCGGTGGGGGCCGAGGTGGTGAAGGTGTTCCCAGAGAAGCAGTTGTTCAACTCGGCGGTAGTGAGGTCGCCGTCCTCGATGGACAGGGTGCCCGATGCCAGATCGGCCTGGCCCGATGCCTCGATGACGTTGCCCACGATCCGGTTGCCGGTGGCGTTCCACATGACCAGACCGACCGGCTCGGTGGGGATCTCGTCGTCGAGGGTCTCAACGCAGGGGATGTCCAACTCGTCCACGGCGGGAGGCTCGTCGCTTGCGTCCTCTTCAGGGAAGGGGAAGGCGGCGATGCCAGCCTTGTCGTGGTTGAACACCAGGTTGCGCTCGACGGTGTTGTTGATGCTTCCGGCCAGCAAGATCCCGTTGCCTTGGGCCAGCAGGGACACATCGATTCCGGGACCGTCCATGTAGTTGTTGTCGTGGATGATGTTGCCCACGATCACATTCGACCGACCCGGGTAGCACAGCTCGTAGGAACCGGAGTTGGGGACGATGCCGGCCCGATTGTTCCGGAAGGTCGAGTTGACGATGTACAGCTCGCCACCCGAGTTCGTGCCCGAGTAGCCGAGACCGTTGTACTCCGACACCACGTTGTCGAGAACGGCGTCGCACTCGAAGCACTGACCGATGTAGAACCCGGCGTCGGGGCTACCGGACCCGTAGCTGTTGTCGAACTGGCCGTGGTAGGAGTCGAAGGCGTAGATGCCGTAGTCACCGTTGCGGTATGCGGTCAGATACGAGCCGCGGTAGCGATCCGAGCCGGTCCAGAAGAAGCCGTTGGAGACGTAGTTGCGTGCGGTCATGTTCTCGACCACCACACCGTCGGTATCGAGGACCCGGATGCCGTTCTCCAATTCGAATCCACCGTCGAGGATCACCTCGTTGCGGTCGACTCCGCGGATGGTGACATCGTCGGTCTCGACGTCGACGGCTTCCTCGTAGACGCCCTTACCGACCAGGACCATGTCGCCCGGTTTGGCGGCGTCCACTGCGGCCTGGATGGTCTCGTGGTCCTCTGGCACCCGCAGAACCGCACCCTCGCCACCGGTCGCCTCGGTGGTCGAGGTAGCGCTGTTCTCCTTGGTCCCCGAGTCGTCCTTCCCGCAGCCCACGGCCAGCGTGGCCACGACTGCCACCGCGGTTGCCAGGGCAAGAACGCGTCGACGACCGAAATGGTGAGTGCTCATCTGGAAATCCCCTCGACATGCCCCGGGTCAAGGCGAATGGCCCCGGGTTCGACCGTGATCCTGTCACAACTCGAGTATCGGCTCGGATCGCTCCATTCGATAGCGCTGATTAGGAGGCGAGCGGATAGGCGAGCCGACCCATAAGCACGGCATGGTTGAACCGAGGCGAAGCCTCGGTCTGGTCAACCTGGTAGCGACGACGACCGGACCTATCCGCTAGGACCCTTACGGCGCGGGGTCAGTACCGCAGACCGGGGGCGCGGGTACCGAAGATGTCAGTGGCGAGCTGGGCCCCCAGCTTGGTGGCATCCCAACGCTTCCCACCGTTGCTGAGCGTCGGGCCATCGGCCCAGCCCTTCATCCAGATGATGTTCTCGGCTACGGCCCGGATGACCTGACCGGTGACGTGCTGGGACTCGTCTGATGCCAGCCATGCCACCAGCGGTGAGGACACGGAGGGATCCATGCGGTTCCACTCGCCCTCGGGGACGTCGTTGGCTTCGATCACTTCGGGGGCACCGGGCATGGTGCCGGTGATGCGGGTGGCCGCAGCCGGGCCTACGCAGTTCACGGTGACGCCCATCTTGAACAGCTCCAGGCTCAGGGTCTGGGTGAGACCAGCGATCCCCGCCTTGGCGGTGGCGTAGTTGGTCTGGCCGAAGTTGCCGACCAGGCCGGCACCCGAGGTGGTGTTGATCACCCGACCGGTGAAGGTCTCACCAGCCTGGGACCGTTCCCGCCAGTGGCGCGCCGCGTGGTGACAGGGCGCCCACGTGCCCTTGACGTGAACGTTGATAACGGCGTCGAAATCGCTCTCGGACATGTTCCAGATGGCCCCATCTCGAACGATGCCGGCGTTGTTGACCAACACGTCGAGGCGACCGAAGGCATCAACGGCTTGGGCGATCATGCGACCGGCACCTTCGAAGTCGGCGACGTTCTCGTAGTTGGCCACCGCCTCGCCACCTCGCTGCGTGATCAGGTCGACGGTCAGGTCGGCGTCACGCCCCTGGCCCTCACCGGTGACCGACACCCCGAGGTCGTTGACCACGACCTTGGCCCCGTGTTTGGCCAGCTCGAGCGCGTGACCTCGGCCGATGCCGTGTCCCGCTCCGGTGACGATCGCGACCTTGCCGTCGAGCATGCCCATGGGTGTGTGCCTCCGAGGTGAGCCGTCGGACACCACCGACGGTTTCTGACTAGTCGTCAGATCCTAGATGGCCCTGACCCCTAGCCGCTAAGGGGGTGCGTCGGTCACAGGTCGAAGCAGGCGTAGAGCTCGTCGGCGTCGGGGTTCCCGGCCGGGGCCGACGCCGTCACCTCGTTCACACAAGCCCTCCCCGCTGCGGACAGCAACTGCCAGCACGCGGCCTCACCCGGTCCGTTCGACATGTAGTCACCGAGCGAGCCATACGCGTCAGTGGCGTTGCCAGGGTCATACCCACAACCCGACACAGTCCCCGGGACCGTCGGGCCCGGAACGGCGGTTGTGGTGGTGGTCGGCGCGTACTCGGGACCGTCGGCACCGTCGGGCAGTTCCTCCACGATCGGCTCCTGACCATCGAGCGGGTGCTCCAGATCCACCGGCTCCGCACACCGGCGAGCGTCGGTCACGAACCAGAGGTCCAGCACGCGCTGGACCTCCACGCGCCGCCGAACCAAGCCGAACGGATCGGTCCAGGCGTATACGACCCGGCTCGGGTTGCGGGCGAGCTCTATCCGTTTTCCCTCGGGCTCACCCAGGCGGTCGATCACGGCGTCGTCCGGCACGAGCTGGCCTGACGCCAAGAAGGTCGTCCCCAGGTAGTAGTCCGGGCTGCCCAGGATCACCGGCGCGGCGCAGCCCCAGACCGGGCGTTGCGGGGGCGGGCAGGTCGTCATGGTCCAGATCAAGAGCCGTTCCATCCGAGCGATCGAGGCCTCCTGATCAGCGTCGGAGATGGACTGCGGCGACGACCTGATGCGCTGGGCCAGCTCCCGCACAGCCTCCATGTCGGCCGATATCGGCCCTTCAGCCATCACCTCAACCTGGTCGAGGAGGTGGTCCACGTCGACGTCGGCGCCCGAACCCGCCGGATCAGGGTCGATAGCTGCGCGCAAGAACAGGCGCCGGGCCGCCCGACAGCGGGGATCGGGCACCGAGGGCGCGGGCTGGGCCTGGGGTGCTGGCTCCGAGCGCACCACGGGCGGAGAGCTGACCGCTGCCCCTGCCGCCACGCTCGCGACCCGGTCGGCGGGAACAGGATCGGCCACGCCACGGTCCCAGGACATCACCGTGGCCGTCACCACACCGATCACCGTGACCACTGCGGCGGCGACGATTCCGAAACGGACTCCACGCGGTCCACGAACTGGGGGGAACTCACCCATGACCCGACAATTGTGTCAGCGCGCCGACCTCGTGTCAGGTATGCCTGTCGGGTGAATTCCCGTCTGCACGACGCCCCGTCCATCACCGAGAGCACAGATCCGCCCTTGGGTGAGCTTCTCCGCTACAGCCGGGCCCATCGAGGCCAGCGGTGGTTGGCGGTCACCATGTCGTTGCTCAACAAGATCTGCGATATCGCCCCCGAACTACTGATCGGTGCCGCCGTCGACATCGTGGTGAAGGCCGACGGGCAGTCCTTCGTAGGCCGGATCTTGGGAACCGAGGACCGCTTCACCCAGCTGAGCGTGCTGGTGGCCGTCACCGTGGTGATCTGGCTGGCCGAGTCGGCCACCGAATACGCGGCGGTGATCACCTGGCGCAACCTGGCCCAGACCATTCAGCACGAAGCCCGCATGGACACCTACCGCCACGTCCAGAGCCTGGAGATGGCCTACTTCGAGGACCGGACGTCAGGTGGCCTCATGGCGGTGCTGAACGACGACATCAACCAGCTCGAACGGTTCTTGGACCTGGGTCCTCACAAGCTGATCATCACCGCCGCCAACGTGGTTTTCGTCGGCATCACGTTCCTGGTGGTCTCGCCCCTGCTGGCTCTGCTGGCCTTCCTTCCCATCCCGGTGATCATCGTCGGGTCGCTGTGGTATCAGACCCGCCTGGAACCTCGATACGCCGCGGTGCGGGCTTCGGCCGGGGTCATCGGGGACACCCTCACCAACGGCCTCGGAGGCATCGCCACCATCAAGGCGTTCAACGCCGAGGACCGCGAGGTCGAACGCGTGGAGGTCGACTCAGACGCCTACCGCCAGGCCAACCGTGACGCCATCCGGTATTCGACGGCGTTCAACCCGTTGATCCGAATGGCGGTTCTGGCCGGGTTCACCATGACCCTCATCGTCGGCGGCCGGGCCGCCTTGCGTGGAGACCTCGAGATTGGTGTCTTCTCGATGCTGGTGTACATGACCCAGCGACTGCTGTGGCCCCTCACCGCCCTGGGCGAAACCTTGGACCAGTATCAGCGGGCGATGGCCTCGTGCCGGCGCATCTTCGGCGTGCTGCGGGCCGAACCCCGGATCCTGCCGGGCGCCACTGCTCTGACCGAACCGGTGCGTGGCGACATCAGCTTCCGGAACGTCACCTTCTCCTATGACAGCAGCCCTGGCGGCTCCGAAAGCTCGCCCGCCGAGGACGGACTGGTGCTACGGGGCGTGTCGATGGACATCCCCGCGGGTGAGACCCACGCCATCGTCGGGCCCACCGGATCGGGCAAGTCCACGGTGGTCAAGCTCTTGCTGCGCTTGTACGAACCCACATCGGGGCAGATCACCCTGGACGGGAGTTCCATTTCGGACCTGACCTTCGCTTCGCTGCGGGGCGCTACCGGACTGGTGGCCCAGGACGTGTTCCTGTTCCACGGCACGGTGCGCGAGAACCTCACCTACGGACGGCCCGATGCCACCGAGGCCGAGCTGAGACGGGCTGCGGAGCTGGCTGAAGCCGCCGATTTCATCGACGCCCTGCCCGATGGTTTCGACACCCTGGTCGGCGAACGGGGCAGAAGCTGTCGGGCGGGCAGCGCCAGCGCCTCACCATCGCCCGGGCCATCCTGCGTGACCCCGCGGTGCTGATCCTCGACGAGGCGACCTCCGCAGTCGACAACGAGACCGAGGCCGCCATCCAACGGTCTTTGGCCAAGGTCTCGGCGGGTCGCACCACCGTGGTGATCGCCCATCGCCTCTCCACCGTTCGTCATGCCCACCGCATTCACGTGCTGGAGGCCGGCCGGGTCGTCGAAGCCGGGACCCATGACGAACTCGTGGCGCTCAGTGGCCTGTACGCCGCGCTGTGGCGGGTCCAGACCGGAGAGGCAGCTCTGGCCTGAACCCAGATCTGGCCTGAACCCAGATCTGGCGGATTGACCGCACTCGGGCGCATTTCGGGCGTCCGCCTCCGGTCGACACCACACCGGTTGGGGCCAAGGGGTTGACAAGGTGGACGCACTTGAGCGTATGCTCAATGCACATGCACTAAGCGAACGCTCAAAGCGTTTACTCAACCAAGGAGACCGCCGTGAACAGCTACCTCGTCCCCGTGTACACCACCTACCTGATCGCCACCGTGGCGCTCTGCGCCTGGCTGGCCCGCACCCTCTACCGCAACGGTGCCCTGTTCCTCAGGGACGTGTTCGATGACAGGCCGGAACTGGCCGAGGCGGTCAACCACCTGCTGGTCACCGGCTTCGCGATGGTCAACCTCGGCTACGGCTTCTTCATGATGAAGGCCAACCAGGCGACCACCAGCACCGAGGCGTTCGAGATCCTGGCCCGCAAGCTCGGCCTGCTGCTGTGCAGCCTGGCCGCGGTGCACTTCGTCAACCTCTACGTCTTCCACCGGCTCGCCGCCCGTCGACGCCAGGCGAACCTGGTCCCGCCCGTCGCCCCGCAGGTCACCGTGCGCCCGATCGATCCTCCCACCAGCCACCTGCCGCCGCCTCCGGCCCGTCCGGTGGCACCGGGCCCCTTCGCGGCACCCGGCCCTTACGGCGGAGCCGGAACCTTCGCCGGCCCGGGAACGCTCGCCGGACCTGGTGGCTTCGGACCGACCCCCGCCTGAGAGAGGGCTGACAGACCGGAGACCGCAATGGAATCACTCACCGTGTACTACGACGTCCACTGCGCACTGTGTCGCCGGTGCCGCGAGTGGCTGGAAACCCAGCCCACCCATCTCCCGCTGCGCTTCGTTGAGGCCGATGCCGCCGATGCGGCCCGACTCCTCCCCCAACTCCCGTGGCTAGGCCAGGAGCTCGTGGTCGTGGCACGCGGGGGCTCCGAGGAGGGCGCGGCGTGGATCGGCCCGGCCGGGTTCATCGTGTGCCTCTGGGCCACGGTCCGGTACCGGGAGTGGTCGTGGAACCTGAGCAGGCCCGGCCTTGCCCCCGCCGCCGAGAGCTTCTTCCACCTCGTGTCGGCCAACCGGGACCGGATCGGACGCCGCCTCGATCCCCCCGAATGCTCCGGCGATCGCTGTGCCCACCGACCCCCGCGCCTGGCCCACACGCCGATCCCGACAGGTGCTCCATCATGAGAGCCGTTCTCTTGACCATCGTCGTGTACGGGTACCTATTAGTCGTCGCTTCTGTGGTGTGCGCCGCCGCCTTCGTCGTGCGTGCGCTGTGGAGGCTGGTCGCACGCATGGCGGGGTCACGGTCGGGGGGTCTGGAAAGATGACACCCATGCCTGCGGCCAGACGAACACCAACTGGCAGCCATCGCACCGCCAGCGAGTCCGGGGCCGAAACCCGCGATCGCCTTCAGGCCGCGGCCCGCGCCTGCCTCCGCCAGGACGGTATCGCCGGCGTGAGCGCCCGGGCCATCGCCCGCCACGGCGACCTCAACCAGGCGCTGGTCTTCTACCACTTCGGATCGGTCGACGGTCTGTTGCAGGCGGTGGCCCGAACCGACGCCGAACGTCGGGCCCTGCTCTACGCCGAGAGACTGGCGGGGGTGAAGACCCTCAAGGATCTGGTGTCGGTCGGCCACCAGATCCACCAGGTCGAGTTCGCCGAAGGGAACACCGCGGTGCTGGCGCAACTGGTCGCCGGCGCGGCGTCGTCACCCGAACTCGGCGCCGCGGTACAGGACGGAATGCAGGCCTGGACGACGTTGGTGGAGGACGCACTGGCCAGGGTCCTGGCCGACACACCGCTCGGCGCGGTGGTGCCGCTTGCCGACATCGCGTACGCAATTGCGTCACTGTTCCTGGGGCTCGAACTGATGGGCGGCGTAGACGGAGACGACACCCGCCTGGAGAGTCTGTTCACCAGCCTCGACGCAGTATCGGGCCTGGTCGATCTGCTGCTCCACCCCCAGATCTAGGTCTGGATCCGCCGAAGGCAGTCCCTTTCGTCGGTCAGCCTGGCCCGGGGAGGCGGACTGCCCATTGGAGGGTCTGTTCGTCGGCGTGGATCAGGGCCCAGCCGGGCTCGCTGACAAGTTCCTGGACGGCGCGGAACACGCCGTGGTGAGGATGCGCCGGTGCGGGACGCCAGTCATCGCCGGCGATCAAGCCACCGGGTTTCACCTTGCGGCGCAGGATGGCCAGCTCCTGTCGGGTGTGCTCGTAGGCGTGGGACGAGTCGAGATACACCCAGTCGAAGGTGGCATCGGGGAATCGGGCCAGCACCTCGCGGTCGTCACCGATATGCACCACCACCGTGCCGGCCTCGATCTCGGGGCGAAATCGCCCGAGGATCCGACGTAGAGCGTTGACCGTGCTGCGGTCGCCGCGCCCCCAATGCCACTCGGGGGTCAGCAGGTACCAAGGGTCGATCAGGTGCAGTTGCACGGCCCGGGTCTCCCGGAGCAGCACCGGGGAGAACCGGCCTTTGAACACGCCGATCTCGGCGCCGACACCCGCAGGTGGAATCACCTCCCGCAGAAACGGCACCCGGGCCTCGCATGCACCCCGGTCCCGACGTTCGGCCACCAGTTCCTCGGCGTGGGCGAGCACCCGGCGGACCGGAGAGACCCCCCTTGCCGCGTGGGTCGAGCGGGGCTCACTCATCGAGCCAGCTCCGTCTGCGCCGTCGACCCCACCTCGCACCCGGTCATCACCGCTGGTTGGACGACCCGCTCGACGGCGCGGCTCGACACCGTCGAGCAACCCGCGAGGTCAAGCCCACGTGAGCACGGCGCGGTTCAGGGCGCCGCCGTGCATGGCGTCCAGCGCTTCTTGCACCTGCTCGGGTTGGTAGGTGGCCGACACAAGTTCGTCGAGCTTGAGCCGCCCCGACTTGTACAGGTCGATGAACAGGGGGATGTCGTGGTGGGGACGGGCCGCCCCGTAACGACAGCCGAGGATCGACTTGTCGTTGTAGAGGCTGTTCACCACGAAGCTGGCCTCGCTGCCCAGCTTCGGGACTCCGAGCAGCACGCAGCTTCCACCCCAGTCCAAAAGGTCGATGCTCTGGCGGATGAGGGCCGGGTGACCAACGCATTCGAACGCGAAGTCCACGCCCTGGGGGCAGATCTCCTTGACCGCGGCCGCGGTGTCGACGTCGGGCCCCGCGGCGATGAAGTGGGTGGCCCCGAACTGGCGGGCCGCGGCTTCCTTGGCCGGGTTGGCATCGACGGCGATGATCGGACCGCAGTTGGCGATGGCCAGACCCTGCAGGACGTTGAGCCCGATGCCCCCGATGCCGATCACCAGCGCCGACTGTCCGGGCCGGGGACGGGCCCGGTTCAGCACTGCGCCTGTGCCGGTGAGCACAGCGCAGCCGATGAGGCTGGCCGAGGCGAGCGGCACCTCGGGGTCGATAACCACGGCCTGGGTCTCTTTGACCACGGTGGTCTCGGCGAAGACCCCAGCATTGGCGAACTGGAACGCCTTCTCTCCCCCCACCGTGAACGGGGCGCTGAGGCGACCAGCGGTGTCACGGCAATGGGTGGGCTGACCGCGGTCACAGGCATCGCACTGGCCGCAGTTGCCCAGGGTGGTGAGGACGACGTGGTCACCCACCTTCACCTTGCGGACGGCTCCACCGACCTCTTCGACCACTCCCGCCCCCTCGTGGCCGAGCACGGCCGGGGTCGGGAACGGGATCGTGCCGTTGACCACCGAGACGTCGCTGTGACACAGCCCGGTGGCGTGAACCCGAACTCTCACTTCATTGGGACGCAGGTCCCGCACCTCTACGTCGTCTCGCACCTCGAGCGAACCGGTCCAGACAATTGCTTTCATCGCGGTGTCATCCCTTCCACATGATCGACTGCATCTCGCTGTAGGCATGCAGGCCCCAGGACCCACCGTCTCGCCCAACACCGCTGTACTTGAACCCACCGAACGCCGCCTCGTGGTTGCGCTGAAGGGTGTTGATCCCGACGTTGCCCGATCGCAGGAGCTTGGCCACTTCCATGGCCTTGCCGCTGTCGGCGGTGAAGACGTAGTTGTACAGGCCGTACTGGCTGTCGTTGGCGATGGCGATCGCCTCGTCCTCGGTGTCGAAGGGGATCACGGTGATCACGGGGGCGAAGGCCTCTTCGCGGGCCACGGTCATCTGGTTGGTGGCATCGACCACCAACGTGGGCGCCACGTAGAAGCCGGTGTCGATCTCGGGTCGGGTGCCCCCGGTGGCCAGCGTTGCCCCCTCCTCGGTGGCGGTACGGATCATGGCTTCCACCCGGTCGCGGTGAGCACCGGAGATGACCGGCCCGACGACGGTGTCCCGCTCCAAGGGATCACCGACCTTGAGGTGCGCGGCCATGGCGGTGAGCTTGCCCACCAGTTCGTCGTACAGGCCGCGCTGCACCACCACTCGGGTGGGAGACGTGCAGATCTGGCCGGAGTGGAAGGTCCAGGTGCTCGACACGTTGGAGATCACGTTCTTCAGGTCGGCATCGTCGAACACGATGGCTGCACCCTTGCCGCCCAACTCCAACAGCAGTCGCTTCATGGTCCGGCCCCCCACCTCGGCGATCCGACACCCAACCCCGGTGGACCCGGTGAACGAGATCATGTCGACGTCGGGCGACGAGGTGATGACCTCGGCCACCTCCACCGAGTCGGCGGAGACGGTGTTGACCACTCCCGGCGGGAGCCCGGCTTCCTCGAACAACTCGACCATCCGGATCACGCCGAGCGGATCTTGGGTGGGGGGTTTCACCACCAAGGTGTTGCCCATGGCCAGGGCGGGGGCGATCTTGCCGGCCATGTTGGTGACCGGGAAGTTGTAGGCGGCGATGGCGGCCACCACCCCGACCGGGGCACGGTGCTCGACGGCACCGATGATCCCGCCCGGGGCCAGGGGTGTGGTGGGCATGACCGCGGGAGGGAGCGGCACCAGGTTCGACTCGACCTCGGCGTAGCGACGGAAGCGAGCCGCGGCCTGAGGCACCTGCATGGTCTTGGCCACCCGCATGGTGGCCCCGGTCTCGGCCTGGACCACCGGAACCAACTCGTCGCGGTGGGCGTCGAGCACGTCGGCGATCCGGTCCAAGGTGGCGCAGCGCTCGGCCATCGGCGTGCGACTCCACGAGTCGAACGCATCACGAGCGGCAGCGCACGCCGCTTCGGCTTGCTCAACCGAAGCGTTGGGAGCCAAGCCCACCACCGCCTCAGTCGAGGGGTTGATCACCTCGTACCCGGCGGCAGCAGCAACCCGCTCCCCCCCAATCAACAACGAATAAGAGTCAGACATGAAAATGGTCACCGATCGAGAGATGAGAACAGACGAGTTTGCACCGCAGCCAGGCCCAAACGCTCACGAATCCAACCGAACCCGAATGCATCAGCCCTGGCCGCCAGGCAACCAACAACAGGAGGCCCACCGGCAACAGCAGTTACCGAGGCCAACCAGCCCGAGTCCCCGTGGAGGATCAAGCCACCCAAAGCGAGGCTTGAAGTCCCGGAGAGGCGGTTGGTTATTTGATGTCGAGGTCCATCAGGCGGATGGCGTTGCCTCGGACCAGCTTGTAGACGATGTCGTCGGAGAGCCCGTCCATCATCTTCATGGCCACCTCACGCGAGTGCGGCCACGTCGAGTCCGAGTGGGGGTAGTCGGTCTCGAAGCAGACGTTGTTGGGACCGACCTTCTCGATGTTCTCCAAGCCGTACTGGTCGGCGAAGAAGCAGCCGTAGATGCTCTGGTAGTAGTAGGTCGACGGCGGCTCCTTGACGATGTCGCTGACACCGCCCCAACCCCGGTTCTCCTCCCAGACGCGGTCGGCCCGTTCGAGGATGTAGGGGATCCACCCGATCTGGCCCTCGCTGTAGGCCAGCTTGAGGGTGGGGAACTTGGCTAGCCACCCCGAGAACATCCAGTCGGTCATGGAGCTCATGGCGTTGCCAAAGGTGAGGGTCGAGCCGACGGCGGCGGGGGCATCGGCGGACGTCGAGGGCATCTTGGACGACGAGCCGATGTGCATGTGGATGGCGACGTTGGTCTCCGAACACGCCCGGAACAGCGGTTCCCAGTAATCGGTGTGGATCGACGGCAGGTTCAGGTACGGCGGGATCTCGCTGAAGGCCAACGCCCGCACGCCGCGCTCGGCGTTGCGCCGCACCTCGGCGGCGGCCAGATCAGCATCCCAGAGCTGCACGATGATCAGCGGCTGAAGACGGCCGTTGGTGCCGCCGCACCACTCCTCCACCATCCAGTCGTTGTAGGCCTTGACGCACAGGTCGGCCAGGACCTTGTCCTGGGCCTCCATGAACGTCTGGCCGCAGAAGCGGGGGAAGGTAGGGAAGCACATCTGGATGTCGGTCCAGTTGGCATCCATGTCCGCCAAGCGAGCCTCTTGGTCCCAACACCCCTTGCGCATCTCCTCGTAGGTGACGCCGGTGACCTTCACCTCGTCACGGTCGAATCCCACCGCGGCGGCGAGGCGGGTCTGGGGGATCTTCTTGTCCTCATAGATCCACCAGTCACACAGATCGCCGTCGTCGGAGGGTTCGTAGCTGAACACACCTCCAACGAAATTCATGGTCCCGCGCTCTCGCACGGTCCGGGGCCCGACGTCGTGGTACTTCTTGGGAAGGCGGTCGAGCCACACGTTGGGCGGCTCGATCACGTGGTCGTCGACCGAGATGATCTTGGGAAAGTCGTCGGCGTTGGGGGTGCCTGCGTCAGTCATGGTCATGATGCTACCTCACAATCTGACGGGTCGTCAGAAACTGAAACGGGTGGTTGGAAACAATGGTCGGGGTAGAACTGCCTGGTCCACGCCGGGCGGCGGTGGGCGTCGGCGCTTCCGAAGCCATTCTGAGGGAACATCTGGGCAAACCTCTCCGGATCACCAGATCTGGTCCGTGTAGGTGTCGGTTCCGGGAACCGTCGCCCGGAACGGCGCCACCAGCACCAGGCGGCCCAGCCCCGCCGAAGCGAAACGCTCGCCAAGCCCGGCGAACGTCTCGTCCCAGATGTCGGTGATCTCGTCGTCCACGAACCAGAGCTGACTGAAACGGTTGGCCGCGCTGTCAGCGCGCACCCCGGGAGCCGAGTCCCCCGGCAGCGGGATGGCGGTGAACTCGGCCCCACGACCCCGGGTAGCGGCTGCTCACCGAACCAGGCGTCGACGTCGTCGAGGGTGCGGCCATCGGCCGGCTCTCCGATCACCAACACCACGTACGGCGAACGGTGATCCAGGGCCAGCTCCACCGGCACCCCATCGGGGGCCTCGTACTCGGTGCGGAACCGGTACATGAGGGTGTGGATGTGGTCACGGTCAGCGAACATCCGCCCGTTCTCGTGCAACCACTTGACCTGCTCGGACCCCCACTGCATCCATTCACCGAACCGGCCCGCCAACACCCAGTACAAGGCCAGGAACGAACCTGCCGCCGAGTCGGGTGCCACCGGTGAGTCGGCGGGGTAACGCAGCTCCTTGAGGTCACGTGTGGCCACGAAGCGTGCTCCGCTGATGGTCCAAGCGCCGATCATGCAGCCGGCGTAGAAGTGGTCCCGCTCGTACCAACGGTTGTAGGCCACCTCGGAACCACGGTGCGGTTCCACGAGCGTGACCAGTGCGCCCCCCAGCCGCACCGGACGCTGATCGGTCTTGCCACTGCCGAGATCCTGCACGCATATCCCCTGATCCGGTGAGCTCACCCAAAGGGTGAAACTAGAACAGGTTTCATTCTGCCTGTCCGACCCCGGACTCGCCACTCGCCACTCGCCACTCGCCACTCGCCTCCCGCCCGACCCCCGTGCACGTTTCGAGACCGCCGACGTGCCGTCGTTGGGCAAGGATGGCGTCATGAGCGAATCGCCTACCTGTTTCGACGTCGAACGAATCGGCAAGGTCGCCCACGTGCGTCTCAACCGGCCCGATGTCTACAACTCGATGATCAAGGAGTTCTGGTCGGAGCTGCCCGCGGTGGTGCGCGACCTCGATGAGGACGGTTCGGTGCGCGCCATCGTCATCTCCTCCACCGGAAAGCACTTCTGCTCGGGAATGGACCTGGGAGTGTTCGCCTCAGGAGGCGGTGACGCCCTCGGCGGCCCGTCGGCCGATGGTTCAGCCGCCGAACAGGGCCGAGCCCGGGCTCGGCTACTCCAGAGCGTGCGGGTGCTCCAAGAATCGTTCACCGCGCTGGAACGGGTCCGGATGCCGGTGATCGCCGCCATCCAGGGCGGCTGCATCGGAGGGGCGGTCGACATGGTCTCGGCTTGCGACCTCCGCTACGCCAGCGAGGACGCCTTCTTCTGCATCCAGGAGATCAACATCGGCATGACCGCTGATGTTGGCACGCTCCAGCGGCTCCCCAAGATCATCCCCGAAGGCATCGCTCGGGAGTGGGCCTACCGGGGCAACCGGGTCCCTGCCGCCCGAGCCGCCGAGGTAGGCCTGGTGAACGAGGTGTTCCCCGACCACGACTCCCTCGTGGCCGGCGCCCTGGAGGTGGCCGCGGAGATCGCCACCAAGAGCCCGTTGGCCATCTGGGGCACCAAGGAGATGATCAACTTCGCCAGGGATCACTCGGTAGCTGACTCGCTCAACCACATGTCCGCCTGGCAGTCGGGAATGTTCCAACCTGCCGACATGCTCGAGACCTTCATGGCCAAGGGCGAAAAGCGCGACCCCAACTTCCCAGACCTCCTCGGCAACAGCAGAGGGCTCTAACCCGGACCCACCGCCGAGGTAAGCAACCGAGAGTCCGCTGGAGCTTGCGTTGGCGCTGCAAGAGAGCCTGTGGCGTGCATCCTGGGCAGACAGGGCCCACCAAGGATATAAACTAGCTATGTGACTAAGTCCGTTGGGGTCCACGAGGCCAAGACCCACCTGTCCCGGTTGCTCGCCGAGGTCGCCGCCGGACAGGAGGTGATCATCGCCAACCGCGGCGTCGCGGTCGCCCGTCTGATACCCGTCACCAACACCGAGGGGAGGACGCTGGGATCAGACCGCGGTGTGTTCGAGGTGCCGGAGGACTTCGACGCTCCACTCCCCGCCGAGGTCCTCGACGCGTTCGAAGCATGAGGGTCCTGCTCGACACGCACATCTTCCTCTGGCTCCAGACTGCCCCGGAACGTCTCGGGGACCACCTTGGGCTGGCGGAGAACCCGACAACAGAACTGCTGGTGTCAGCCGTGACGTCGTGGGAGATCGCCATCAAGTACGCCCTGGGGAGGCTTGATCTGCCTGAACCCCCATCTCGCTACGTCCCTGATCGAATCAGCCGGATCTCAGGCACCCCGATTCCCGTCGAACACCACGACACCCTCGCCGTGGCCGACCTCCCACTGATCCACCGCGACCCCTTCGACCGGCTGCTCGTCGCCCAGGCTCGACATCTCTCGGTTCCGTTGCTGACCGCCGACGCCACCGTGTCCGCATACCCGGTCGACACGTTGCTCGTCGGCGATCACGACCCCGGTCGCTGAATCCATTCGCCCGCCAGCTACCAGCCACCCCAGAAAGACGCCCTTCACCAGCCAGCGTCGGACTAGCGCTGAGGTGTCACCGCTGCTTCTATGACCGCGGCGGTGGCGAGAAGGCGGGGTTCGTGGTGGTCTGGAGCCACCAGTTGAAGGCCAGCTGGCAACAAGCCCCCGCTGGGGACTGGCACGGTCATGGCTGGGTGGCCAGCCAGGTTCACCGCCGCCGCCGCCGGGTTCGGCCCGACGCCGTGTTCGCCGAGCCGGGCCGGGTAGGCGGTCATGGTCGGCAGGACCAACACTCCGAAAGCTCCGAACACCTCGGCCAACTCGGCCCGCCACGGGACCCTCCTCGCCCGGGCCTCCGCCAGTTCGGTCGGGCTGATGGTTTGGGCGAAGGTGAACCGTTCCACCAGATCGGCACCCAGTTGGTGTCGGTGATGGCGCCAGATGTCGTCGTTGACCATCAGGGCTTCACCGAAGAGGACGTCCATTGCGGCACGGTGCGCGGCCTCCCACCCGACGGCGAGCACGTCGGTTACGTCTGTGGTCTCGATCCCCGCGGCGATGAGCGCCGAGTCGATGGCGGCATCGATAGTGGGATCGGTCCCGGGCAGGCGTAGCCGGGCCACCGCGTGGACCGCGGTGACATCGCCGTCGGTGAGCTGGCCGTTCAGCATCGTGGCGCCAACGGCAACGTCTCGGACCGTGCGACCCAGAACTCCGATGGTGTCGAGCGACGGGGCCAGAGGACGGGTGCCCACCACCGACACCACCCCGAAGGTGGGCTTCAGCCCGACCACCCCGCAGGCGGTCGCTGGGTTGCGGATGGATCCGGCCGTATCGGTTCCCAGCGCAACATCGGCGTCGCCGACGGCCACGACCACAGCCGATCCGCTCGATGAACCTCCCGGCACTCGTCGAGGGTCGAGTGGATTGACGGGCGTGCCGTAGTGAGGGTTGACCCCACTGGAACCGAAGCACAGCTCGTGCAGGTTCACCTTTCCCACCAGACGAGCACCGCCAGCCCTGAAACCAGCCAGGCACTCGGCATCGGCCACCGCCGGCTCGGCACCGTCGGCCACCGCCGGTGACCCTGCCGTCGTCACCACGCCTGCCACGTCGATGCAGTCCTTGACCGCCAGGCGGATGCCATCAGGACGGGCCTGAGAATCCTGCTCAGGATCGATCCTCGTGATGAAGGTGGAATCTCGTGGAACGTCACCTCCGACGTCGGTCATTGGCCGCCCATCTCTCTAGAAGTGCCGGACAGGCGGCGATCGGGGATGAACCAGAGGACAGCCATCGCCACGTATCCAGCTACGGCCAACCACTGGTTGACAAAGGCCAGGCCCGCCGAGACGGCATAGACGACGGGCGAGACCTTGCCCTTCAGGTCATTGCCCAACGCCCGAGCGACCTCTGAGTCCTGGCCGTGCTCGCTCACGATTGCTGACTGGAGGATGAAATAGGCGATCGCTGACATCAGGGCAACCAGTCCGTAGAACGCCGCAGTGTCACCGGCGAAGCTGTGCTCACCCATCCATGCGGTCGCGAAGGGGAACAACGACAACCAGAACAGCAGGTGCATGTTCGACCACATGATCGCCCCGTTCACCCGGTCGGCTGCTCGGAGCAGGTGGTGATGGTTGTTCCAGTAGATCCCGACGTAGACGAAGCTCAGCACGTAGGACATGAACACCGGCCACAGGGCACGCAGATCGGCGAGAGCAGCTCCTTCGGGTGGTCGTAGCTCCAACACCATGATCGTGATGATGATGGCCAGGACACCGTCGCTGAAGGCCTCCAGCCTCGCCGTGCTCACCTTCACGCCTCCTAGCGATGTCCGTCAGATGCCCACACAGCCGGTCCAGCCTGGGCGAAAGCTCCTCGTTTGTCTCCCACACCGAAGGGTGACAAGAGCGCCGCCGGGAATCGAGACGATGGACTCGGATCCAGACCGGCAAGCAGGGTATCGGGCTGTCTGACCAGTTGGGCCGACGATGGGTCGACAGTATGCGCCGGGCTGACATTTGCCAGCCGGTATGGTCCGGCGATGATCGTGTTCGTGCATGGGGTGCCCGAGACCGCGGCCTACTGGGATCTTCTTCGGGCCGAGATCGATGAGCCGTCGGTGGCGCTCAGCCTGCCTGGGTTCGGGTGCCAGAGACCCGATGGTTTCACGGCCACCAAGGACGCATACGTCGACTGGTTGGTCGGGGAGTTGGCGGCCATGGACGAGCCCGTGGACCTGGTCGGCCACGATTGGGGTGCCGGGTTCACCTATCGGCTGGTGACGACGCATCCCGAGTTGGTGCGAACCTGGGCCGCCGATGTGGCGACCATCGTGCACCCCGACCAGAAGTGGCACGACTTCGCCCAGGTGTGGCAAACGCCTGGTGACGGTGAGGCGTTCATCGAAGCCCAACTCGCCACTCCCCCAGAGGATCAGGCCCCGACGTTCGAGGAAATGGGCATGACCCGGGAGGCGGCGTTGGCCACCGTGTCGGCCATGGACGCCACCATGGGGGCCTGCATCCTCGACCTGTACCGCTCCGCGGTGCCCAACACCTACGCCAGTTGGGGCGCCGAGATGGGCCCCGTCGGCCGACCCGGGATGGTGATCGACGCCACCGGAGACGGCTTCTCCAGTACGCCCAAGTCAGTCGAGGTGGCCGAGATGCTCGGAGCCGAGGTGGGCACCCTGGAAGGTCGGCGCCACTTCTGGGCCGTAGAAGACCCGTCGGGTGCCGCCGCCCTCCTCACCGAGTTCTGGGCTCGCGCCCGCTGAGAAGGCACGCCGGTGCAGCGATCGGCTTCTGCCGGTCGTAGCAGCGAAGGCGTCGGCCAGCACACCGGCGACCGAACCCCGCCGGTAGGCTCTGCCCATCGGCGGATCGGGGCTAAACCGTGGGTGGCCCCTCGTCCAGGACCGCGATCAGCAGCGCGGTGGCAGCGGCATACAGCGGCTGGGCCATGGGGTCGGCGCGTAGGGCGTCGTCGGGCCCCTGACCGATTACCGGACCACCAGGGGTCAGCAGGGTGAACCGCGACTCCCCCGGGTCCAGTGGTGGGAGTTCGGGGCCAGCCCAGGGCCCGAGCTCGTCGGCCAGTTCCTGACCCACCTCGATGAGGGCCGATGCCCCCATGACCAGGTCGTAGCGGGCGCTGTCGACCACCAGAACCGATCCGCCGTGGTTGAGGTAGCGAATCGAGCCATCGGCGTACACCGCCAGCGCGTCGTGGCCCGCACCAACCGCGATCTCAGCGACCATGCCGAGGACGGTGCAGGCTATGGAGGCGTCGGGCTGGATACCGTTGGCGCGCAGGAACGTCCAGGCCTGAAGGCGGTGCCGGGGCTCGAACATGTCGAACATGGAGATGTGGCCCCAGTCTCGAATGGCCAGGTCCAGGTCTCCGTTGGCCAGGTGGCGCCGGGCCCGTACGAAGGTGGTCCAAGGCTCCGCGGTGGCGTCGTCCCCGGCGGGCCAGTTGTCCATGGGAACGTTGCCGAACAGCAGGGGGCGGAGCTCGTCAGCCGCGGTCATTGTGTTGCTCCCGGATCGGTGAAAGCCCTCAGCAGGGCATCGGACTGGAGGCTGGGCAGCACCGAGCCTCCGTCTACCACGATCGTTTGACCGGTGACATAGCTGGCGTCGGGGCCGGCCAGGAAGGCGATGACCCGAGCCACCTCGTCGGCATCGCCGATTCGTCCCATCGGGGTACCGGACTCGGCCGCCGCCCGCCACGTCGGGTTGTCGACCACCACCTCGGTGAGCGAGGTGGAGATCATCCCTGGGGCTACGGCGTTGACCCTCACCAGCGGAGCCAGTTCCAGAGCCGCGGTCTGGGTCAGGTTGATGACCGCGGCCTTGGCCGCCGAGTACGGGCCCTCACCGCGGGTGGGGCGTAGACCGGTGAGCGATGTGTTGTTGACGATGGCGCCACCGCCGCTGTCGACGATGATCGGGGCCGCGGATCGGATGGCATTGAAGGTCCCGGTCAGGTTCACGCCGATGAGAAGTGACCAGTCCTTGTCGGTGTAGTCGACCAAGGGCTTCGCCATTCCGACCCCGGCGTTGTTGACCAGAATGCTCAGCCCACCCATGACGGCAGCGGCATCGGCCACGGCCCGGTTCATCGCCTCGCTGTCGGCCACATCGGCGGCAATGGCTCGGCCACCGATGTCGAAGGCCACCCGGCTGGCGGACTCGGCGTTGCGGTCCAGCACCGTCACCTCGGCCCCCTCTGCAGATAGGAGGCGACAGGTCGCTTCCCCGATTCCTGAACCTCCCCCGGTGACCAGG
This sequence comes from Microthrixaceae bacterium, assembly GCA_016702505.1. Classification (NCBI taxonomy): domain Bacteria; kingdom Bacillati; phylum Actinomycetota; class Acidimicrobiia; order Acidimicrobiales; family Microthrixaceae; species Microthrixaceae bacterium. The sequence goes on along the minus strand of JADJDU010000014.1, from coordinate 74,470 downwards.
GCTCTGGCCCCAGAGAACCGCGGGTTTCGCTCGCCGGTCATCAGGGCCCGTCCGCTGAATCATGGGCCGCGGGTAGGTCCTGTTCGGTTGGGGCAGTCGGCAAGGCGGGTGCGTCTTCGCCGATCACCACCACTCGGTCAGCGGTGAAGACCACCTTTGTGGAGGCGGGGTCCAAGAAGGCGTCCTCATCGGCTCGCATGGCGGCGGCTGCGGGGTCCGACAACATGGCCACGAAGGCGTCCCAGGACACGAACTGCTGCACCGCCACACCATCCCAGCCCGATCGGTCATCGGGTCGGGCCGCCATCTGCTCATAGCGCTGGATGTGGCGGGCCAGGCCAGGGGTATCTCTGATGAGCGGCGCGTGGTGGTTGCGCCAATGGTCCAAGAACTCGGCTCGGCTGGTTCCTGCTCGTCGCTTCACGAAGGCGACCAACTGGACAGGGCCGTCCTCAGCGGTGGGTACTCCACGCCGGGCAGGGCCATGTGACTCGGCCATCAGCCGTTGAACCAGTGACCGGCGTTGACACCGATCATCTGACCGGTCACCGGCCGCGACAGCGGGGATGCGAAGTACACGACGGTCCCGGCGATCTCCTCGGAGTGGGGCAGGTAGCCCAGGCAGGTCTCGGCCGCCACCTCGTCGTACACCTCCTGGAAGGTGATGCCCCGCTTCTCGGCCTGGTGGTTGAAGTACCACTCCACCGAGTCGCCGTAGATGTAGCCCGGGTGCACCCCGTTGACTCTGATCCCCTTGGCTCCGAGCTTGCGAGCCAGGGTCTTGGTGATGGCGGCCAGCGCGCCCTTGGAGGCCACATAGGCCCCCCACCGCCGTTCGATGCGCTGGACCGACATGGTGTTGATCATCACCACTCGCCCGTCACCCGACGCCTCGAGGTGGGGGACGCACGCTCGGGTCAGGTACAGCGATCCGAACAGGTTGACCTCCATGGTGGTGTGCCAGTCGGCGAGGTCGGCTTCCATGAACGGTTTGGCGTCGCCGCCGTGGTAGGCGTTGTTGACCAGCACATCGATCCGACCCAGCCCTTCCGCCACCGCTACTGCCGCCGCTCCACACGCAGCTTCATCGGCGATGTCACAGACCACGGGCAAGGCTCGGCGACCCAGCGCCTCGATCTCCTCGGCCACTGACCGCAGGCGCTCCTCTGTCCGTCCCAACAGCGCCACGTCGGCACCTTCGCGGGCGAAGGCCAAGGCGATGTCTCGACCCATGCCCGGCCCGATGCCCGATACCAGCCCGACCTTTCCTTCCAACAGCACCAGATCATCTCCCTCGTTGTCAGTACCGAATGGTCATCACCAGCTACCAGCCCTCGTCCGCCATCGAGACGTGCCCAGCCCCATCCCGAGACCGCCCCCGATCCATGTCCGAGGTGAGGTTCACGCCCTCAGAAGGGGCAGCACCTCGGATCCGAACCGCTCGATCTGTTCGACCAGTTCGTCGACGCTGCGGGAACGCAACCGGACCTGCACCTGATCAACACCCAGGCCCGCGAACTTGTCCAGCACGTGGGCGATCTTCTCGGCCGGTCCACTCAGAACCGGCTGACCCAGATCCCAGCTCGGTGCTCCCACGTAGGTGGCACCCAGCAGGGCACCGACGGTGAAGGGCTCGTGACGCCCGGCCGCGGCCCGCAGGTCTGCCAACCGGCCGAGGATCTCGGCATCGACGGGCCCCTGGGGCAGCCAGCCATCGCCGCGCTCGGCCGCTCGCCGCAGCGCAGCCGGGGAGGAGCCGCCGATCCAGATGGGAGGGCCATCCTCTTGGATCGGACGGGGGTGCTGACCCATGTCGGCGGCGGGCCAGCGGGGTCCGGGCAGCGTCGGGTAGTCCTCGGCGAAGGCGGCTCGCAGCGCGTCGATCGATTCGTCGAGCAGTCGGCCCCGTTCCTCGAAGGGAAGGCCGAGCATCTCGAACTCTTCTCGGACGTGCCCTGCCCCCACACCCAAGATGACCCGGCCGCCCGACACCACGTCGAGGGTGGAGAAGGCCTTGGCCGCCTGGAGCGGGTGACGGTAGGCGGGGACGTAGATGTGACTGAGGAGCCGGGTCCGCTCGGTTATCCCCGCCAGCCAGCCCAGGGTGGCGACGGTGTCCCACCACTCGGTGCCCATGACCGGGGCCTTCTCGGAGGGGATGGCGGTGTGGTCGCAGACCGCGATGTAGGCGAACCCGGCCGCGTCGGCGGCCCGGGCCACTCGGGCCAACTCGGCGGCCCCGGCGTCTGCCTCCCAGGCTTCGGCGAAGTTGGTGGACTTGGACTGGATGGGCAGTTGCATGCCCACCGCCAGGGTTCCCGAAGTAGGGGAAAATGCCATGGTTCCTGTCTTGCCTGAGGGTCCGGGATCGCCCCGGATCGTACGCCCCTTCAGGTCACCTCAGTCGAGGATGCCGATTCCACCCACAGACACACCAGCACCCTGGGGTACCCCACCGTGCCTCGAACTGGTGCCGACCACCGCCTCGAAGCAGCGACGCCGGAAGGCTTCGCCTTTCGGTGGACCAATCAAGCCGGAGGTTTCACTCCGGTGATCGACCAGTAGACGATGCGGGCCATGACCGTGCGCAGGTCTGGGGCCTGCACCCCCCAGAACTCGAAACCAACCCGATAGGCGGCCACATGCACCAGCATGGCCACCAGCACGCCGGCGATAGCGTCGGGGGCAACGTCGGGCTGCCCCTTGCCGTTGGCCTGGTGGTCCTTAGCGGCGGCCGACAGAGCGTTGTTCAGATCCCGCAGAAGCCGGGTGCGCACGGTGGCAAACCGCTTGTCGCCTTCGTCGGTGGCCAGGTTGACCACCCGGAGGACCGGTTGGTTCTCGTCCCAGAAGGTGAGGACGGCGTCGGCCAACGCCTCGGCCGCCTCGTAACCGACGCGGCCCTTCCACGAGTTGTCGGACATGACGGCCGCGAAGCGCTCCACACCAGCGTCGACCATGTCGTCGGCCAACACCAGGATCGCTGACTCGACGTCGGGGAAGTACTGGTAGAAGGTGGCGGGCGACGTCCCCGCTTCCCGGGCGATGTCGACCACCTTGAGATCCCGGTAGGAGCTGGAGCGCAACATTTCGGTGGTGCACTCCAGGAGGCGCTGGCGGGTGGCCAGGCCTCGCCGTCCCGGGACGCGCCCGTCAGCGGCGCGGGGCTCGACTTCGTCGTCGGGCAAAGTTGACGGGGCGTCAGATGTCACGGGGCGTCAGGATAGGAGGCGGATCGGTCCGGCACCGCCATCGCCTACTCAGCGGCCTTGGCCGGCGGCCGGTAGCAGGCAGCCAACAGGCCGACCGCACCGGCGACTCCAACCCCGATGGCGATGCCGAAGGCGGTGTAGGGCTTGAAGGCGAACGAGAGCTCCATGGCGTGGTCGATCGAATGACGTCCGGGGCTGGTGGCGGCCACGTAGGCGGCGAACACGGCCAGAACCGAGTTGTACTCCCAGCCGTCGATCCCGCTGCGGTACCCGTTGGCCCGGTGCACGGTCCACGCCGCCACGATCATCAGGCTCACGTAGCCGGCCGCGGCCAACGGGGTGAGGAAGCCGACGGCCATCAGCACCCCGCAACCCAGCTCGGTGGAGGCGGCCAGGTAGGCATGGACCTTGCCGTTGGGCTTCATGCCCATGGAGTCGAACCAGCCCGCGGTACCGGCGATCTTGCCTCCCTTGAAGAACTTCCAGTAGCCGTGGAAGGCCAGGGTGAAGCCCAAGAAGATGCGGACCAACAACATGATGTTGTCCATCTGGTCGGCGTAGTTCGTCACTGCGTCGTCTCTCTGTCCAGGAGCTCGCGGAGCTCGAACTTCATCACCTTGCCGCCGGCGTTGAACGGAAGGGCATCGACCACCCGCACGATGCGGGGGACCTTGTAGTTGGCCATGTGGTCGCGGGCCCAGGCCACGATCTCGGCCGGGTCGGGGGTGGTGCCGGTGGCGGCCACCACGAAGGCGGCTCCGACTTCCCCGAGGCGTTCGTCGGCCACGCCGACCACCGCGACCTGGGCGATGTGGGGATGGGCCAGCAGGAGGTTCTCTATCTCGGCCGGGTAGGCGTTGAACCCGCCGGAGATGAACAGGTCCTTCTTGCGGTCGGTGATGCGGAGGTAGCCACGCTCGTCCATCACCCCGACGTCACCGGTGTGAAGCCAGCCCTCGGCATCGATGGTCTCGGCGGTGGCCTCGGGGTTCTCGAAGTAGCCAGCCATCACGTTGTAGCCCCGCACCACCACCTCGCCGGCTTCCCCCGCAGCCATCTCGTTACCGTCGTCGTCGACCACCTTCACCTCGATCCCGGGCATGGCCCGACCCGAGGTGGTGGCGATGGTGACGGCGTCGTCGCCCCGGCGGCACATGGTGGCGAAGCCGCAAGCCTCGGTGAGCCCGTAGGCGGTTATCACGGTGTCGAAGCCGAGGTCGGTGCGCATCTGCTCGATGAGGGCGACGGGGACGCTGGCGGCACCGGTGACCGCCAAGCGGAGGCTGGACGAGTCGAGTTGGGACCGGTCGGGGTGGTTGAGGATGGTCTGGTAGAGCGTCGGCGGTCCCGGGACCATCGAGATGCGCTGCTCGGAGATGAGGCGCATGGCCTCGGGCACGTCGAACACCGGCATGGGTACCAGCACGCAGCCGGTGGCGAGCCAGGCCACGATGCCGGCCTTGTACCCGAAGGAGTGGAAGAACGGGTTGATGGCCAGGTACCGGTCGTCCTCGTTCAGTCCGACGACGTTGGCCCAGGTGGCAACAGTGCGCAGCACCTGACTGTGGTTGCAGATGACACCCTTGGGCTTGCCGGTGGTTCCCGAGGTGAACAACAGGTCGGCGGTGTCGGTGGGCTGCACCTCGGCGCGCCGCTCGGCCACCTGGACAACGGTGACCCCGGCCTCGCCAGCAGCCAGGAACTCCTCCCAGGTCTCGGTTGGCACTCGGCCCGCCTGACCCGCGGCACCGCCCTGACCCGCGGCACCGCCCTGACCAGCGGCACCGCCCTGACCCTCCTGGTCGCCCTGGCCCGCACTGCCAGTCAGGTCCTCCGGGCCCTTCTGGTCGCCCTGGCCCGCACTGCCAGTCAGGTCGTCCTGGGTACCAGCACCGGTCTCAGGCTCGGCCCGCAGGACCACGATCCGCTCCAGGTGAGGCAAGTCGTGCCCGGCGAGCATGGCCGGGTAGTGGTTGCCCAGGAACCCGTCGACGGTGACCAGGATCCGCGCCCGGCTCCGCTCGATGATGTCGGCGGCTTCAGCCCCCCTTGTAGCGGGTGTTGAGCGGGACCAGCACCGCCCCGACGCTCTGAAGCCCGAACAGGGCGATCACCCATTCGGCACAGTTCGGGGCCCACACCGCCACCCGGTCGCCTCGTTCGACCCCTGCGGCCAGAAAGGCCGCGGCAGCCCGATCGGTCTCTCGGGCCACCTCGGCCCAGGTCCAGGTTCGGAAACCCCCGGCCCCGTCCTGGTCGACGATCGCCTCCCGGTCACCGAGCCGAGCCGCTACGTCCACGACCGCAGCCGGAATGGTCACCCACCGACGGTCCGCCCGTGGGTCGTCCCCGTCGCTGTTCTCATTCTCAGTAGTCATCCGACCCTCCAAGCGCCAGCTGCCCCCACCCCGTTCTTGGGCAAGAATCCGACCTGTTCTCGGGCAAGAAGTGGTCGCCCGCCAACCAGATCTCGCCCCAGTTCCGACCCGCGCCAAGGCCGAAACCGTTCTTGGGCAAGAAGTGGTCGGCATGTCGCCCGATCTTGCTCAAGAACCGACTCCCGACCAGGCGGCCACCAGGTCATCCACGGTGGTGAGGGTGGCCAGCAGGGAAAGGGTGTTGTCGATCACCGCATCGGCATAGGCGGCGGGGATGCCGCACACCGCGTCTCGGGGCAGGACCACCTGGTAGCCGTGGTTGACGGCGTCCATCACCAAGTTGGTGACGGCCACGTTCACCGACACGCCGGTAACCACCAGGGTCCGGACGCCGAGGTTGCGAAGGATCGGGTCCAGGTCGGTGCCGGCCATGGGGTTGAGACCGTGGAGGCGACACAACACCAGGTCCTCGGGTGAGGGGCCCAGGGCCGGGACCACGTCGGCTTCGGGAGAGCCCGGCAGCAGAGCCACCGGCGACTTCTTCACCGCCGCGAACAGGCGGGCGTTGGTGTTGGACCCGGCGGCATCGGCCCGTCGAGCCGCGGTGGCATGGATCACCCGCACACCGGCGGGCCGAGCGGCGTCCAGCAGCACCGACAACCGTTCCACAATGGGTCCAGCCGCTTCGGCCAGCGCGGGAAGGGCCGAACGCTCCCCCACCACCCCGTTCTGAACTTCAGAGGTGACGACGGCCGTGTGGGCAGGGTCAACAAGGGAAGCAAGGTCAACAGCCATGGACCGCCGAGCGTATCTGACGCCGCGTCAGGACACCGTAGGTGGCCCGCCGTTCAGGGCGAGCCAGCGAGTCACCCGAGGAGTAGGCGGCAGCCTCAGGTGGGCTTGAAGACCATGTCCAGGAGGATGAGGACGAACAGGAGGTGGAGGATTCCGCCGAACATGGCGGCCTTCTTGCCTCGTTCTTGCAGCTCGGCCAACTGCGGGGGTGGCCCGCCCTGGGGTGGGCCGGCGGCGGCCATCTCTCGCTGGAGGGCCAGCATCGCCTTGAGGTTGGGGTAGTGCAACCCCAACGACACACCGAGCGCCACCAGGTACAACGTCATGGCAATGCTGATCCACATGTCGGAGAACTCGATGTAGGTCCCGTCCATACCCGAGGCCAAGACGACGGCCAGGAGCCCGAAGGCTCCCGACGCCCAGATGAACGGCGACGTAAGGACGTGGCCGGCTTCGTCGATCATCTCGCTCACCTTGAGCATCAGGGCTGGATCGCCGCTCTTGCGGACCTTGGCGCTGAGCATCGGCCACACGAAGGTGGAACCGAAGCCCACGATCGCAGTGAGGATGTGAGCGAACACGACCAGTTGGTACAGACCGGAATCAGGGGTCAAAGCCAAAACCATCTCGGGGTCCCTTCGTCACGAGCGCTGTGTGCGCCGACCGTAGCCGGAGTTCTGGCGCCCGTGGTCGACCTCGACCGCCAAACCCAGTGAAGGAATGGCGGCGCCCACTTCGACCGCCACCCCCGCAAGAGGTGGCGGCGCCCGCCTCGGCCGCCACCCCCGACCCGAACCGGGTCAGGCCACGGCACCCTCCACCTCTCGGGCCTGATCCCGGTACAACAGAGCGAGCAGTTCGGTCTGCACGTCACGGAAGTGGGGGTCGTCGATTATCGACACCCGATCCCGAGGCCGGGGGATGTCCACTGGGATCACCGCGCTGACCGAACGGCCGGGCGGGTTGGACATGACCACCACCCGGTCGGACAGGAGGATGGCCTCGTCGATGCCGTGGGTGACCATCACCACCATCTCGGTCTCGGACTCACTCGACCACAGGTCGATCAGTTGAGCTTGGAGACGGGCCCGGGTCAGGGCGTCGAGCGCCCCGAAGGGTTCATCCAACAACAGCACCCGGGGCTCCACGGCGAATGCCCGAGCCACGGCGCACCGTTGCTGCATGCCGCCCGACACCTGATGGGGCTTCTTGTCCCGGTGCTCCCACAGCCCGACACCTTGCAAGTACCGCTCGGCGGCGCTGTCGACCTTCTCGGCCGACCAGTCCCGTCGTGCCGAGCGGACGGCGGCATGGACGTTGCGCACCAGGCTGAGCCGGGGCAGCAACGAATAGCTCTGGAACACCATGGCCCTGTCAGGACTGGGTCCGGCCACCACCTCCCCGTCGAGGCGCACCTCACCGGCGTCGGCGGTACCGAGCCCTCCCAGCACGTTGAGCAGCGTGCTCTTGCCACAGCCCGAGTGGCCGATCAGCGACACGAACTCACCGGGTTGGACCTCCAGGTTCACGTCCCGCAGGACCCATTGACGGGACCCACCGTGGGCGAACCCCTTCCAAACCCCTTCGATCTGCAAGCTCATGACCGTGCCTCCGTGTGGTTGACGAGACGACCGAGGGCCTGGAAGGCCAGGTCGAGGACGACGCCGGTGCCACCGATGAGGATGACAGCCGACAGGACGTAGGCCAGACCCTGGCCGTTGTAGGACTGCCATATGTAGAAGCCGATTCCGCTCGATGCCGCCAGCATCTCGGCGGCCACGATGACCATCCAAGCCACCCCCATCGACAGTCGCAGTCCGGTGATGATCGACGGCAGAGCGTGCGGGACGACGATCTCGCGGATGCGGGTGTAGGGCGAGAACCGGAACACCCGGGCCACGTCGGACTGGTCGGTCGGCACCGACCCGGCCCCGGCTGCGGTGTTGATGACGACGGGCCACAGGGCGGCGAGGAAGATCACCCAGATGGCGGCGGGCTCGGTCTTGACCAGAATCGTCAGGCAGATCGGGAACCACGCCAGCGGTGATATCGGCTTGAGGAGTTGCACCAGCGGGTCGAACACCTGGTGAAGACGCCTGGAGGTTCCCAGGGCGAACCCGGCCGGCACACCGATCACCGCGGCCATGGCGAAGCCCTTGACCACTCTGGCCAACGAGTCGCCCAACTGGAGGATGATCCCCTTGCCGGCCGGACCGTCGGGGGCGAGTCCGTCGGCCAGCAGGGTATGTAGCACTTCGAAGGTGGGCATCGGGCCTGGCAGGCCCTCGGCCCGGGTCGAGGCGAACTGCCAGGCCAGGCCCAGAACGACGAAGCCGGCCAGGCCGCACCCGATGCGCTCGAACCGGGCCCGGGTCTTGCCGAGGGCTGGGACGTCAGGCTCGATGAGTGGCTGGGCTTCGGCGTCGACCGTGGACCGAGGACGGTCCACCACACCGATCGGAGCGATGGGGACGTCGGGTGAGGTGATGGTCATGATCGGGTCGCCTCCAGTTCAGGCTTGGTGGGATCGAACGTGACGCCGTCGAGTGCGACCTCGATCGGGGCCATGGCGGTGTCCGGCACCGTCACCCCGGCCGTGGCCGCCACCGAGGCGTAGAGGTCCGTGAGGATCAGCTCATCGGCCAGCGCCGTGTCGGGCAGTTCTGGCAGGTAACCGAACCGCACGTACTGGGCCATCGCCCACACCAGGTACCCCGGGGCCGGGAAGCTGACCTCCCCGTCACGGAAGAACCTCATGCGCAGGTCACCGAACTCCTTGTCGCCGTGACCGCCGCCCAGGTCGTAGGTGCCGGCCAGGCGACCCTTGATCTCCTCAGGAGTGGCATTCACGTATTTGGGGACGCCGATTATCTGAGCCGTCTCGGCCACGTTGGCCGGGTCATCCAGCCACTTCTGAGCTTCGAAGACGGCCAGCATCAGCTTCTCGAGGGTCTCGGGGTTCTCTTCTGCGAACCCGGCGCTGGTCACCAGCGCCTTCTCGGGGTGGTTGGCCCAGATGTCCTGCGAGGTGATGGCCGTGAAACCCTTGCCCTTGAGTACGGCCCGGGCGTTCCATGGTTCTCCCACGCAGTAGCCCCGAACGTTCTCCTGGTTGAGGTTGTTGAACATGTCTGGCGGCGGCACCGGCTTGATCTCGATTCCCGCCTCGGCCGGGTCGATGCCCATCGCCTTCAACCAGTAGCGAAGCCAGAGGTCATGGGTCCCGCCGGGGAAAGTCATGGCCAGGCTCTTGGGCTTGCGTTCCTTCAGCACCGCCTTGGCCGCGTCGAGGTCGTCGTAGCCGGCATCGGCCAGATCCGAGGCCAGGGTGATGGCCTGCCCGTTCTGGTTCAGCATCATCGCCACCCGCAGGCTTCGAGGTTTGTCACTGGAACCCTCGATCTTGCTGACGCCGGTGGCCACTGACAGCGGCATGGTGAACAGGCAGTGTGCCGCCGCGAACTCACCGTTGAGCAGCTTGTCTCGCACTCCCGGCCACGACTTGCCGTTCTCCAGCGTCACGTCCACTCCGTGGTCGGCGAAGATCCCCTTCTCCTTGGCGATCACCAACGGAGCGCAGTCGGTGAGCGGGATGAATCCGAGCGTGACCTTGGCGGTGTTGCCGCCCGATGCCGACCCACCCGCCGCGGTTCCCGTCGATCCGCTCGAGCTGTTCGAGTCGTCCAACGAACCGCACCCGGACGCCAACCCGCCAGCGGCCACGGCGACGCCTGTAGCGGTGATGCCCTGAATGAATCGACGGCGGCCGAGAGACGAGTTGGTGAGACCGGTCCCGGCCGAACGTTCAGTGATGGCTGGTTCTTGGTTCATGGAGGTGAACCTAAGAACAGGGGTTTGCCAGCCAGTATCACGGCGGTGAACGGTCCTGTGCCACGGCCGCACATCGATTCGAGGGTCGGGTGTGGTGTTGACGCCGCACCTGATCCACCGGTGAGCCACCCGACACAGATCTCTCCCCCTGCCACCACCAACGAAGGTCCGACGACACCAACCTCCCACGGCTGAGAGCCGAGCAGTAGTTGTGACACCCAGGGCAGGGACCGGTGGCATAGCGTGGCCAGCGACAAAGGCGGTGAGATCATGGGCCATGGATTTCACGAATCTGGTGGCGACCTAGCTGGTGCACACCGTCCCAGGCGACTGGCCGGGACTGCTCTCGGGTGTGGAATCGGGGCGCTGGCCATCGGATTGTTGGTGCTGGGGAGCCTGGCGGTGTGGTTGTCCAGCTGCGAAGTACGGGTACTCGAGTTCGAGCCAACCCGCGGCGATGGCTCCGGCTCCGCTCGCGTGGCGGTCACGGTCGAACCGTCACGGGACCTTGTCGATCAAACGATCGTTACCGTCACCAGCGCTGCATTTCCGGCCTATCACGTGGTGGGGCTGGCCGTTTGCCTCGAGGCCGTCGATACGGAGTCGGCCGGGGTGAAGGCCTGTGACACCGTCCGAGCTGCCCGGTTCGCGGTGGGCCCAGATGGCCAGTTCTCGGCGACCTACCCGGTTCCCCGAGTCATCACCGTGCAGGGCCGAGCCCATGACTGCGCGTCGCCGGGCACCAACTGTGTGTTGGTAGCTGCCGATGCCCGGGACTACGACCTTTCAGGGGGCCAACCCCTCGCCTTCCGAACGAACCTGGGTCCGGTCAACCTGGTTACGGCCACGGTTCGTGCCGAGTCTCTGATGCTTCCCACCGTGCCTCCGTCCTTCGAAGCGCTCGCCTCGGGATCAACGGTCGAAGTTGTGGCGTCGGGGTTCCGGCCCAACGAGCCGATCCTGTTGGCCCATTGCGCTGGGTTTCCGGCTCGAGCTGCCACCACGACGTGCAGTCCTGTCGACTCCGAGGCGATGACCGCCGTCATCTCGCGCACCGTGGAGGGTATGACCAGGCATGCCGACCCACAAGGTGTGGCTCGCTTCACCTTCACCGCGCTACCAACGGTTGTGCCCCCAGATGAGTGGTGATGGGCCCGTGTCGTGCGTGGCTTCAGGTCCGGGTTGCAGCTTTGTGGTGGCGGCGGCGGCCGATCTTCAGCGGTCCAGCGTGACGCCCTACACGGTTGCCTGGTGAGTTCGACCTGCGCTCCCCCATCGACGCGATGGTCTCTGACGGTTCGTCAGGATAAGATCTGACGGACCGTCAGAAACTGACGGAGGCCACCCCAGCACCTGCTGCGCCATCGAAGGGATTCCCATGGGCGAGTTGCCGAAGATCATCAGCGTTGACGACCACGTCGTCGAGCCGGCCCACGTCTGGCAGACCTGGCTGCCCGAGAAGTTCCGGGCCGACGGCCCCGCGTGGAGCGGCGCGGCATCGGCCACATGAAGCACATCGGCGGCGGTGCCTACGAACAGACCTTCGACCCCGACGGCACCCCGGCCGACTGCTGGGTGTTCGGCGACGTTGTCTACATCCAGAAGCGTCACGTGGCCGCCGTGGGCTACAGCCGCGACGAGATGACCATGACCCCCATGACCTACGAGGAGATGCGCCCGGGTTGCTACGACCCCAAGGCCCGCGTCGAGGACATGAAGATGAACCACACCGAGGCGTCGCTGTGCTTTCCCAGCTTTCCCCGGTTCTGCGGCCAGACCTTCACCGAACACCCCGACCGTGAGATGGGCCTGGCGTGCGTCAAGGCCTACAACGACTGGATGGTCGAGGAGTGGTGTGGCGACTCCGACGGTGCCCTGATCCCCCTGATCATCGTCCCGCTGTGGGACGCCGAGCTGGCCGCGGCCGAGGTCAGGCGCAACGCCGAACGGGGCGTGACCGCGGTGTGCTTCAGCGAGGTTCCTGCCCACCTCGGGCTGCCCTCGATCCACGGCGGCTTCTGGGAACCGTTCTTCGCCGCATGCGAGGAGACCGACATGGGCATCCACATGCACATCGGGTCCTCATCACGCATGCCCGCCACCTCCCCCGACGCCCCCGTCGCCGTGGCCGCGTCCTTGTCGTTCAACAACTCGATGGCCTCGATGACCGACTGGATCTTCAGCGGCAACCTGGTGAAGTTCCCCAACCTGAAGCTGGCCTACAGCGAGGGCCAGATCGGCTGGATCCCCTACATGCTGGAACGGATCGACGACGTGTGGCGCGAGCACCGCGCCTGGGGAGGGGTGAAGGACACCATCCCCGAGCCGCCGAGCACCTACTACTACCGCAACATCTACGGCTGCTTCTTCCGCGACAACTTCGGCCTCACCGCGCTGGACGTAATCGGCGAGGACAACGTCACCTTCGAGACCGACTACCCCCACACCGACTCGACGTGGCCCACCTCCAAGGAGGTCGCCACCAAGATGATGGAGGGCCTCACCGAGGAGCAGATCTACAAGATCGTTCGGGGCAACGCCATCCGCCTGCTCAACCTCGACCTCGACAAGGACCGCCCGACGCCTGAGCGCGCGCCCGCCGGGCCCCGCAACTGATCCGACCTGCCGATCACCACAGCGGGTGAAGGTCCACCGGACCGTCAGCCGGAACCAGCAGAATCTCGACGGTGGCCGGGTCAACGACGACCCGGCCACCGTCGCGTCCACCAGGGGGTCCACCGCAGTCCCCAGACCGTTACCCGAGCTCGAGATCCACACCACCGGTGATATGGATCGAGGCCGGACCAACCCGAAGGTACCGTCACCCGATGACCGACACCCCTGCCGCCGCCGACCCGACCGCCAACCTGACCACCTTGCTCTACGAGCAGCGCGGCGCGGTGGCCTGGATCAGCCTCAACAGGCCCGAGCGCTACCACGCCTTCAACAAGGTCCTGTGCGACGAGTTGTCGGGTCTGTGGCGCCATCTGCGCACCGATGATTCGGTTCGGTCTGTGGTGCTGACAGCCACAGGAGACAAGGCGTTCTGCACCGGCATAGACCGGGACTTCGTTCCTGCCGAAGGTGGGGCCAGCTACGAGTTCACGCCGTTCACCTACGACGACCCCGGCCAGTTGCTGGGACCGAAGGCCAACGACTTCTGGAAGCCGGTGGTGTGTGCCGTCAACGGCATGGCTTGCGGCGGCGCCTTCTACCTGCTGGGCGAGGTCGACATCATCGTGGCCGCCGACCACGCAACCTTCTTCGATCCCCACGTCACCTACGGCATGCCCGCTGTCTACGAGCCGCTGTTGATGTTGCACCGCGGCATGCCCTTCGGGGAGATACTCCGGCTGAGCCTGCTCGGCAACCACGAACGCATGTCGGCCGAGAGGGCTCACCAGATCGGGTTGGTCAGCGAGATCTGCCCGGCGACCGAGCTGGAGGAACGGGCTGGCTGGCTGGCGAACACGATCGCCTCGGCCCCGACTCGCCCCATGCAGGCCACGCTGCGCGCTCTGTGGGCTGGCCGGGAGCTGAGCCGTCGTCAGGCGCTCGACCTGGGCAACACCTTCTTGAACTTGGGCATGAACGAGGATGACCTGGCCGAAGGCCAGAAGACCTTCGCTGCCGGCCGAGTCGAACCCCGCATCCGTTAGACCGAACTCACTGCGGCGGCCAGCGGCTTCGCCAGGTCACCCACTGGCTCCACCACCACTTCGTCCAGACCGAGAAACCGCGCCATCCCGCCCAGCTCCAACGCCAGTTCCCTCGCCGACTCGCCCTGGTCGACGCCCGACTCGGCGTACGCAGCCCGGACCCGCAGACTGCCGGTGCTGCGATCGGCCTTGAGGTCGACCCGCGCCACCAGCCTGTCCCCCGACAGGAACGGCAGCACGTAGTAGCCGTGGACCCGCTTGTGGGCGGGTACGTAGATCTCGACGCGGTAGCGGAAGTCCCATAGGCGTTCGGTCCGGGAACGTTCCCAGATGAGCGAGTCGAACGGTGACAGCAGCGCCCGTGCCGACACCGTCCGGGGCAACACCACGCCCCGATGGCGGTAGGCGACCTCACGCCATCCCTCGACCGTCACCGCTGCGAGCTGACCATCCTCCACCAACTCCTGCAACAAGGGCCGACAGAGGCGGACCGGCAACCGGAAATGGTCAGCCAGGTCCCCAGCAGTGCCCACACCGTGAGCACGCGCCGCCCGTTCCAGCAGAGCCCGGAGGGCGTCGTGTCGGGTCGGTGTCGCCGCGGCCAGGACCTCGGCCGGAAGCATCCGTTCTGGCAGGTCGTACAGCCGCTCGAAGTTGGGTCCTCTACGAGCCGTGACCTGGCCACTCCAGAACAGGTACTCCAAGACCAGCTTTCCCTGGCTCCACCCCCACATTCCCGAGGTGCGCGGCCCGCCCCCCTCCAACATTCCGATGGTCATCGGACCCCGGTCCACGACCTGGTCCAACACGGAGCCGACCAAACCCTGGTCCTGGGTCGCCACGGCGGCCACTCCAGCCCAGGTCCCGATCCCAGCCCGGGCGTCGTCCATCCGCCATCTCAGCAACGGATGCATCTCCACCGGGACGTGGGACGCCTCGTGGGCCCAGTACTCGAAGATGTCGCTGCGCTCGGTCATCTCGCTGAGCAGGCTCCGACGATGACTGCCCAGGCGGGCGAAAAGGGCCAACTCCTGGGCTCGGCACACCACGTTGACGGAGTCGATCTGGATGACACCGACCCGAGACAACAACCGGCGACCGTGACGGCGGTCGACTCGACCCGTCGGTGCCGGGTCGGCAAATCCCTGGGCCGACAGGGCCAGGCGACGGGCTTGGCCGATCGACAGCGATTCGGATCCACGTGCACCGGGAGTCACCACCCCATGTTGGCGGCTAGCCCCGGCCCGAGCGGCGCTACCGTCGAGTCGTGACCTCCGACCCCACCTGGCCTACCCGGGCCGAACCGGGCGCGGGTTCGGTTCCGACGCATTGGTTGGCCCCGGGAACCACCCGCGCTGGCTACCTGGCCGCCACCGTCGCCGAAGCAGCTCATCGCTTCGGTGACCGTCCAGCGTTTGTGGACCACGACGGCACCAACCTCACCTACCGAGAGCTTCACGAGCGCTCCGACGAGATCGCCTCGCTGACCCTCGGCTCGACATCGTGGTGGGTTCTGGCCCAGATCGCCGCGGCCAAGGTCGGGGCCACCACCGCCGGCGTGAACCCGAGGCTGACCGCATCCGAGAGGGACGCATGCCTGGCCCGGGTCGAACCCGATCTGGTGCTGGCCTCCCCCGAAGACGTAACCGGGCTTGCCCGACGTGGACACCGGCCCGACACCCCGCCCAACGACCCCGACCGACCCGTCGCCGTCGTGTTCACCTCCGGCACCACCGGTACACCAAAGGGGGCGTGGTTCACCGACCGGCAGTTGACGGCCATAACCAACTACGACGTGGGCGAAAGGTGGGGATCAGCGCCCATAGCCCAGTACGGCTCCACCCAGTTCGCCCACGTCGGGTTCACCACCAAGCTGGCCTGGTACCTGCGCATGGGTACCACCACCCACCTACTGGATCGGTGGCGGGCCGGCGATGTCCTGGATCTGGTGGCACGAACCGGGATCACAACCATTGGGGCGGTGGCCCCTCAGATCGCGCTGCTGTTGCGCGATCCCGACTTCGATCGACGAGACCTCGCCTGCGTGAAGCTGCTGGTGGTGGGTGGTGCCGCTTCTCCACCGGCGTTGGTCACCGACGCCCGGGAACGCTTCAACTCCGGCTACTCCATCCGCTGGTCCTCCACCGAGGGCGGCGGGGTGGGAACGGCCACATCACCCGACGACCCCGACGCGATCGCCCTCCACACGGTGGGTCGACCCCGACCGGGGATGTACGTGGAGGCCCGCGACCCCGAGGGGTCACCGGTCCCGCCGGGAGAGGTGGGCGAACTGTGGTTGAAGAGCCGGGCCGTCACCTCGGGTTATTGGGGTGATCCCGAGGCGACCGCCGATGTCCTGGTCGACGGATGGCTCCGAACCGGAGACTTGGGGTCCATCGACGCCGGCGGAAACGTGACCATGACCGGGCGCCTCAGCGAGATGTACATCCGCGGCGGCTACAACGTCTTCCCTGCTGAGGTAGCTGCCGTGCTCGGCACTCACCCGGCCGTGGCCGAGGTGGCGGTGGTGCCCCGAACTGATGACGTGTTGGGCGAGGTGGGGGTGGCCGTCGTCGTCCCTGTCGACCCCGACCAACCTCCCGCACTGGCAGATCTACGAGCTCACGGTGCTGGACACCTTGCCCACTTCAAGCTGCCCGAAGACCTAGTCCTGGTGTCGTCACTGCCACTGACCGCCATGCAGAAGGTGGACCGGGTTGCGTTGGGCCAGCTCATCGACCCCGGAACGCCGACGCCCACCCGCTGACGGAGAGGACGACGGTGTCGATAGCGGGACCCCCTTGGTGTGACAAGCTCTACTGCCATGGCTAACCGCACCCCCCGAATCCTGCTTTCTGCCGCACTTGCCGCCAGTGTCTTGATGGTCGGCTGCTCGAAGGACTCCAAGGAAGAGTCCTCCGGGGTGCGCTCCGAGTACGAGAAGCTCTGTGAAGCCGCTCGAGAAGGCCAGAACGCCACCACCTCCGAGCAGTTGGCGTCTGCCGAGGCCCAGATGGCCGCTGCTCCCGAGGAGCTCCAGGCCGACTTCCAACTGGTTATCGATTTCGTGAAGTACCGCGACGAGAACCCGGCCGACGCAGCTGGCATCCAGGAGCGCAGCACCGCAATGCAGCCTGCCTTCCAGCGTCTCCTGAAGGTGATCGAAGCCGAGTGCGGCTTCAACCCGTTCCAGTTCTGAACGCCACCACCTGATCTGACGGGTCGTCAGGTCACGGCGTACGCTCCCTCCACCCAAGCCAAGGAGAGTGCGCCGTGACCACCCCTTCGATCGACCTTCCCCTGACCGAGCAGGTCCTTCACCACGTCGACGACCGGGGCGTGGCGTGGATCACCCTCAACCGGCCTGACGTCAAGAACGCCATCAGCCCCGACCAGCGCGACCGGGTGATCGCGCTGCTGGCCGAGGCAAGCACCGACCTCCACGTGCGAGCGGTGGTCCTTTCCGCCTCGGGCGACTCGTTCTGCACCGGCGCCGACCTGCGAGCCCCACGGCCCCCCGCTCCCCGGCCTGACGATGCCCCCAAGCGGGCCACCGGCGAGGTGGCGAAAATGATCCGCGAGGGCGCGCAGGCGCTCATCACCGCGGTGCTCGATTGCGAGAAGCCGGTGATCGCCAAGGTAGGCGGAACCGCGGCTGGGATCGGGGCCCACCTGGCCTTGGCCTGTGACCTGGTGGTCGCCGCCGATGGCGTCCGCTTCATCGAGGTGTTCGTCCGTCGAGGTCTCGTCCCCGACGGCGGTGGCGCCTACCTCCTGCCTCGGATGGTGGGCATCCGCAAGGCCAAGGAGCTCTTGTTCTTCGGCGACGATCTGTCCGCGGACGAGGCTGCCACCCTGGGCCTGGTGAACCGGGTCGTGCCAGCCGATGAGCTGGACGCTGCCGTCGAGGAATGGGCCGACCGCCTTGCCCAGGCCCCCACAAGGTCGCTGGCCCTGACCAAATGGCTGGTCAACCGCTCCTTGGACTCAGACCGCGCCACCGCGTTCCACGAGGAGGCTGTGGCTCAGGAGATGAACATGAACACGGTCGACGCCAACGAGGGTGTCGCTTCCTTCGTGGAACGCCGTCAACCGGTCTACCGAGGTTGGTGACCGGACCCGGCCGCGTGCTGGGCCGCTCAGGCGTGGGGGACCACGACCACCGGGATCGGTGAACGCTCCACCACCGTCCGGCTGACCGACCCGAGGACGATGCCCTTCACGCCACCAAGTCCTCGCGATCCAACCACCATCAGCGCCGCCCCCGATGCCGCCTGATCCAGCAGGCCCTGAGCCGGAAGGTCGTTGACGGTAACCGGGTCGACCAGACCGCTGCGCTCGCCTGCCACCCGATCAACGAAATCGGAGAGGAATCGCTGGGCATCATCCTCTGTGGTGAGCGGCCCGAGCTGGCTTCCCTTCTGACCCAGGTAGGTCCAGGTCAGCACACACCGGACCCGTGCCCCCCGAACCTCGGCCTCGTCGAGCGCCCACTTGAAGGCCAGCTCGGAGTTCTCGGATCCGTCGATTCCGACCACGATGTCGGTGCTCATTGGTGTTTCCTCCCGTGACGATGAATGCCCATTGTCCTACAAATCGGGCCCCAACCGCGACCAGCACAGCTTCTCACGATCCGAGATTGCGGCCAGGCACTGAGGCCAAACACTGAGGCCAAACCGGTTTTCCGTGGCGAGCGGGGGTACGGCTAGTCTGACCGTCCACCCGTTCGGGGGTGGTGTAATCGGTAACACAACTGGTTCTGGTCCAGTCATTGGGGGTTCGAGTCCTCCCCCCCGAGCTCACCCGGCTAGGTTTCTCGCCGGCACAACTGAAGATCTCGCCCCCATCGTCTAGCGGCCTAGGACACCACCCTCTCAAGGTGGCGGCACGGGTTCGAATCCCGTTGGGGGTGCCAGACACGAAGCCCCTGGCGAGCAGCCTGCAAAGGCCAGCTGACCAGGGGTTTCGTCGTTTCCGGGGCCAGCGCGAGCGCTCCGCCGAGTACCACCGAGTGCTGTGGATGGCGCCTGGGCAGCCGGCACCGGCATTGGCCTGCTCGTGGTGTCGGACGCCCAGCGCATGACGGACTCACACCACCTCCTCCCCCACCAGATGACGACCACCGCACCGCGATGCCCGGTCGTGCCAGCGCCCCGAGCCCGTTCGCCCACCCACCACCCGGGCGAGGTTGCCGATCTGGCCCCAGGGGTATCCCGCTACCTATCCCGTTGGCTAGCCCGTTGGCCGGTCCTCCCCTGGTCAGGGCGTCGCGGCGATCGGCCATAGCGATCGCATCTTCACCAGCCCTCCGTGGCCGCGGTGACGGTGGTGCTCAGGTCGCCTCGGACGCCGACTAGCGGGAGAGGGTGAACGCGGCGTTGGCGTGGCCGAGGACGGTGGCCACCACCGCCGGGTCGAGAAGGCCAGCCGGCGTCTCGGGCCGCTCGTGCCCAGATCCGCTGGAACGTCCGCCGGTTGGCGAAGCCGCCGTCGGTGCCGGGGAACAGCAGACCTTCGCGCCCGCGGGCGCGTTCGACCTGGCCCGACCACTCCTGGAGAGGTCCGACGAGGCTCGCCGGGAAGGTCGACACCCGGCGCTGGCGGTTCTTGGTGCCCTTGATCGTCAAGCCCTGGCGGGACTGCTCGACGGCCCGGTGGACCCGCACGACCCGCTGCGGCTCGAGGTCGAGGTCGACCGGGCGCAGCGCTATCAGCTCACCCCACCGCAGCCCCGACCGGTGCTTGAGCTGCATGGCCAGCGACCACGCCGGCTGCTCCGCCGCGTCGAGAGCCTCGAACAGGCGGCTGCACTCCTCATCGGTGGGCAGCGACGACCGCGGGATGAACCCGATCGCCTGGCCCTGCACCTCGGCGGTCGGGCTGTAGCGGACCAGCCACATCGGATCGGCCTCCCGCGGGATCCACCGGTTCTTGAACCCGAAGGTCACCAGCGCCCGCATGGCCGAGCCCACGTTCTGCACCGTCGACGGCGCGAGGGTCCGACGGGCCCGATCGAGCACCGCCTCGGAATCCGACGGCGTCCACGCCGACAGCGCGTGATCGCCGAGCACCGGCCGAACCCACATGCGCAACAGGTACTCCTGCCGCTCGGCGTAGCGGGTCGACCGAGACGACAAGCTCACCAGGTAGCGGTCGATCAACCTGCCGACGGTCGTCGGCGCGTTCGCCCGCCCAGGCAGCAGCACCGACCCAGCGAGGCGACCCTCGATCTCGCGAGCACGTTGCCGGGCGGCCTCCTCACTGGAGCACTTGTGGAACACCCGCTGGCCATCGGCGTCGGTGGCGACGACCCGGTATCGACGTTCACCCTCCGAGGGTGCGTAAATGCGGGTGCCGTACTTGAACGACACCAGCGGCTTGCGGCGGCTGTAGCCAGCCATGAGAACTTCCTCCTGGCGCACACGTCGCGCCGAACCAACGGGAGGAAGCTCGTCTCCGCCAACAACCTGCGAGCCTCGAACAGGTGGAGCCAGTGTGTCCACCCCGGCGACGTGCGGTCAACGCTTCCGAGAGCCACCGGTCGCCGATGCTCCCCCGGTGAGACCGCATCGGGACCGGCGCATCCGTGTGCCAGTCCCGGTCGGCCCATACGGGCGCGGAAGCACCGAGCCGCAGAGCTTACGATTCGCTCGCGCATCTCGATCCCACTCGGCGGTCAGGTCCGGCGGAACGTCCAGCCCTCGCGGCGGATGAACTCGAGGAAGTTGATGCACTCGACGCCCCATGCGGCGCACACCGACGGGATCTTCGGCTTCGAGGTGCTGCCGCCCTGCTCGCCGGTCACCACCGCCCTGCCGCTGATCGCGGCGAGGGTGATGACGAAGGGATCGGCGGCGTTGCGGCCAGTCCCGGGCTTCGTAATGAGCTTGTGCTCGGCGAGGATCAACTTGACCTCTTGCATGAGGCCCATGTCGGTTGGGTAGATGAGCTCGGCCTTGCGGACCTTCATCCAGTTGTGGAGGCCGTCGTCACGCTTCTTCGCCTCGGCCAGGACCTCCTCCGGCGACTGGCCGCGGCCGTCCTCGATGAGGTCCGACAGGCTGTCCCACAGGTCCGGGAACACATCGACGGGATACTGCCGTGACCAGCCGTCGAGGAGCCCGCTCGTGTCGAACACGTACCCGTCATCGCTCACCTGCGAATCGCCCGCTCGGTGGCAGGAATGTGCCGCACCTTCAAGCCGAGCGCCCACGAGGTCGACGACAGGCTGATGGCGTCGCGGTGGTACGCGTCGAGAACGGTGCGCACGTAGGGCGCGCCCCGGTCACGGATAGCCATGCGGTGCGGCGGCGGGCCGCCGTTCTTCTTCGCGGCCTTGCGCTTCGCCCGCTCCTCCTCACGGTGCTTGCGGTAGAAGGCGAGGTACTCGGCGCGTTTGGCGCCATGGAACGCGGGGGTGGCCCGCCCGAAGGTGACGAGTCGCCGCAGGATCGCCTCAGTGCTGACGCTCCAACGGGTGCTCAGCACGACGAGGTCGGCTTGGTCCCACGACCGCGCCCCGGTGGGCGCAACCAGCGATTCCTTGAGGAACTCCTCCTTTGGCATCGCGATGGCGGCGGCGACCGCGTTGCAGAACGTCTCGACCCGCTTGTCGGCGGCTCCGTCGGGCTCGTAGGTGTCGCAGAGTCCCGCCGTGCGCAGCGCGAGGTGGGCGAGCTCGTGGAGGAGCGTGAACGCCTGGCCCCGGGGGAAGTCGAGGGCGTTGACGACGACAACGGGGGCCTCGTCGTGCGGCAGCGAGAAGCCACGCATCTCCTCGAGGTCGAGGTCGCTGGTGCGGAGTACGAGGACACCGAGGTCCTCGACAGCCTCGATCCAGCCCTTGAGGGCGTCCTCGGGCTTCCGCCAGCTGAACTGCTCCTCGATCGAGATACCGAGAGCGGAGCGGAGCCGGCCGGCGACGATCTCGGGGTCCTCGGTGACCTCTGCGGTCGGTACCTGGGGTGCCAGGTCGTCTTCGGCGAGCTCGACCATCGTCTCCTGCTGGTCGACGGCGCGCCGGTAGACCTTGTGGAGCGCTCGGCTCCACGTGTGGTCAGCGAGGTCCGGGAGCCGGCGGAAGTCCCGGATCGTCGAGTAGCCCGCAGGGGGCTCGGGGAGGAAGAACACGGCGAGAGGGCGCCGGTACAGGTCGGCGAGGTCGCGGAGTTTGGCCACGGTCGGCATACCCTCGCCGCGCTCCCAGTCCTCAAGGCGCTGGTTCGGGACCTTCGCCCGCTTGGCGGCCTCGGCGACAGACACATTTATCGACTCGCGGGCCCACTTCAGGACATCGGGGGTCACAGGTGCGAGTTGCGACGGCATCGTGAACCCCTTTCGTACTTGCCGATGCGGTGGGATCCGAGCCTAGAAGTTTCGTAGGCGCGCTCCACGGCTACGGGATCCCGTACGTGCACGCGCCGCAGTCCACGTGGAAGACGGGCAGCTCGGACCACGGGTAGACAACGTCGGCGGAGATCTGGGGTCTCCGGCGCGGTGGACGTGGAGCACCTGCTGTGGCGCTCGAGGAGAGAGCGGCGGCTGTCAGCATCGAGCTCGTGGAGCCGTAGAGGCTGGCGCCAGCGGCGGCTGGCCCGGAGCGGCAGACCCCACTGGCACCTTCGCCCCATGGCGTTGACGTGGGACCAGTCACACGAGGGCACCACCCCTGCCCTCGTTGGTCGGAAAGACCTCGATGTGGTGGCTCAGGTGTCCACGACGAGGTCGTCGCCGAGCGAGAATTCGGTTGGGTCGGCTACGCCCGCGGCCACCGGGCCACTGGCCGGTGCGGGCCCGATGGAGAGCGTCAACGACGTTCGACGGCGCCGCGCCCCTCAACCCGGGATCTCGCCCGGGGAGATCGCCAGGAGCAACGCGGGCACCTCTGCCACAGCTATGTTCCAGACCTGCTCCGAGTCGACGCGCTGGTAGTGGTGGGCCAGGACGATTCGCAAGCGGGTGATGTCCCGCCAGTTCACCTCGGGGTACTCATCGGTGGTCTCAACGCCAAGAGCGTTAGCTGCCTCGCCGATGACCTCGAGGAGCCGCTCCGCCGCACGAACTCGGATCCTGTCGGCCAGGAAGGCGTCACGGCCGACGGCCACCACCTCCGACATCTCGCGGCACGCGTCGACGATGTCGGCGAGCCGCAGCTCATCTCCCCGGGTCACAGGGGGACGGCCTCGGCCCTGATGTGCTCATCACGTGGCTTGAGCGCCCGGGCCGACACCACGTCGACCGGGCAGCCGAGCAGCGCGCTCAACTCATCTTGCAGGTGGAGGAGATCGAACAGGGAGCTGTCGGCCTCGAAGTCGACGAGGAGATCTACATCACTGCTTGCGGTCTCGTCTCCACGAGCAACGGAGCCGAACAGCGCCACCGAACGGCCTCGATGACGCCGGACGACGTCGAGGATCTCCTGACGCCTCTCATCCAGTCGGCCGCGCAGCGCTCCCATACCCCAAGCGTACGACGAGCGCCGTGCGGGCGCCTTCCGGCGATCGCCCGCCGCGACCCGCTCCGATGTTCACGAGGTCGAGCGGTTGTGCCCAAGTTGTGCCCAGCCGGTCAGCGCTCGGATCTTCAAGCGCCGACGTTTCATAGGCTCTGACCTGGGCTAACACCACCTCGCCGCCGGTACCGACAGGGTGTGAACCTGCCCGGATCGCCACCCTCTCAAGGTGGCGGCACGGGTTCGAATCCCGTTGGGGTGCCAGACACGAAGCCCCTGGTAAGCGCAGAAGTGCGCACTGTCCAGGGGGGCTTCGTCGTCATCTATGGCGGTCGGTAGCGTCCAGCCTGTACCGCTCAGCATCAGCCCGACACCACCCGTAATCCCCGCGTTTGTGCCCATTGTGCCCAGTGTTGTGCCCGCCACGACCGGCCCTGACCGTTGATCAGGGTTCAGTTCGAAGGGCACGAGCGCAGGCGTACCCACGTGTGAACCTCACCAACGCGGTTGTGAACGCTCCGCGACGGAGGCTCACCGGCCACTGGTGGCACCAAGGACCAACGTGCCATCCCCTCACCTCCTACGCCAACCCCGCCCGAGGACCAGGCCGGTACCACCGGCAGGACGAACCGGGCGGCTAGTTCGCCTCCAACCAAACACGCCGCGTCCCTGCGGTACTGAGGACGAGCGTCTCCGTCGTGCCAAGTCGACCTGAGCGCTCCCGTCTACCTGAGAGACTTCGGGGATGCTCGTGGTGCGTGGAACGAAGAAGCTTCGGGATCGAGTGAAAGGCTCAGCTGCAGTTGACGATGATGTGTCTTCCGGGGTGCTGGGCGACTGGTTCGCCACGGCGCTGTTCTGGAAGCCCCAGGTGGCGCTGGTGGTCAATGCCCGTACGTTCCTGCCGGTGTTCGTGCCGCTCGCCCCGGCTGGGAACCTTCTCGACCGCCTGCCCGACGAGATCGCTCGCATCCTGGGCCTGCACGGTGTCGACCCGGCCATCATCGAGGCAGAGCGGGAGGCCATGGCCGAGGTGCGCATCGCTCCCACCAACGATCGCAGCGTGGTCGGGGTGATGAACGAGTTCGCGTTCCTGGGCGAGCACTGGTTCGATGGCGACCTCACCGCTCTGTCCGTGCGGATGGCCGGTACTCCGGTCGGTCCGCTGCGCTCGGGCGATGGCTTCCCCGACCAAGCGCTTGCCGCGCTCGTCGGAGGCCTCGCGTCGCCCGTCGGCGGTTTGGCCGAGGTGATCCTGTTTCCCGGGATGGACCTCCCCGCTGTTACCTCTCCCGCTCCGAGCAAGGCCAGAGATGCGGTGAGCCCCGTTCTCGAAGGCGTTGACCCGACGAGTGGTGCTCAATCTGTGTTCCAGCTGAAGGTCACCCTTCACAACACCAAGCCGCCGATCTGGCGGCGGATCCTCGTCGACGGATCGATCACCCTCGCCGAGCTGCACGAAGTCATCCAGGCCGCGTTCGGGTGGTGGAACTACCACCTCCACGAGTTCGAGATCGGCCGTCGCCGCTACGGGATCCCCGACCCGGACTGGGACTTCGGACCGTCGACGAACGATGAGCGCACCACTCGCCTCGACGCCGTCGCCGACGAGGGGGCCTCGTTCCACTACACCTACGACTTCGGCGACTACTGGCGCCACAAGGTCACTGTCGAGAAGGTCGGCACGGTGGAGCCGGGCACCGCCGTTCCCGCCTGCATCGGAGGCCGCAGGGCGTGCCCACCAGAGGACTGCGGCGGGCCGTGGGGCTACCAAGACCTCCTCGAGTCACTCAGTGGTCGTCCCGGGGCTTCGGACGCTCGGATCGACCTCGTCGGCTCTGGCTTCAACCCGGCCACCTTCGACCCCAGCGACTTCGCTCTGAACCTGGCCAACGTCCGCAGCGCCAACATCGACATCTGAACTACGGCGCTCGACCAGCACAGGCCCTCGCCGCCAATCCGCTACCGGCTGTCACAGGTGTTCGACATGCCGAGACCCGCCGGACGCCGTCTGAACAGTGCCCACGCTGTGGGCACGGTCGTTAGGAGCAGCGTGACGGCGAGGAGCTGAGTGAAGCGTGTTCGTTCATGAGGTGATCGTCTCGGTCTACCGCTATGACCGCCATAGATGGTTCCCCCTATTTCTCGGTGGGTACCTCATGGGCGCCACATGTGATCGACGGCAGGTTGATCGTGTTCGAGCAGGTGGCACTCGATTAGGCGGCCCTCACTGACCCGGTACAACAAGGTCCGCTGCACCACAACGGAATCGCCTTCTCTGGTCAGCCTCTCCGTCACCACCAGAGCTCCTGCCCGATCGTCCACCAGGACCTGGTCGACCGACAACAGCTCCCGTGCCGCCAGGATCGACACCTCGGCCATCACCCCGATAGCTGCGTCTCGTCCGGCGTGGACCCCGGCGAAGCGGGAGGTGCCCGCGTAGTGGATGGTGAAATCCGGGTGATAGCAATCCACGAGACGCTCCAGGTCACCGCCTTGCCAGGCATCGACGTACCGCCGCAGCACCACCCCAGCCCTGTCGGCGTCGACTTCCCTACTCGCCAACATCGAGAGGTGGGCGTCGACGTCGACCTCGGAGTTGGTCCGCAGCTCGGCCCCGGGCGCTCCTTCCAAGAGCCAGCACGGACGTGCCGGCCGGGGCAAGAGCTCACCGGTGCAGTTCGGACAGATCCCTCCCAGGATGTGGTCGGCGCAGCGGTCACAGAAGGTGCACTCGAACGAGCAGATTCGAGCCTCGAACGACTCAGGCGCGAGGTCTCGGTCGCAGTTCTCACAGTTGGGACGCATCTCGAGCATTCCCCAGCCTGCCACGGCACCGCCGGTTCATGAAGCGAAAGATGTCGGTGCCGGTATGGTGCCCGGCCATGCGCGTGTCGATCGGAGATTGCCGACTGTTCGTGGACGTCGAAGGGTTGGGCCTGGTCCCCGACGGCCCATCTATGCGCGAGCGGCCTGTGCTGTTGGCGCTACACGGTGGCCCGGGCTTCGACCACACCAGCTTCAAACCAGACTTCGGAGCGCTCGCCGACGTGGCTCAGATCGTCTACGTCGACCAGCGTGGCCAAGGCCGCAGCGATCGGTGCGACCCCGACACCTGGACCCTCGCCCAGTGGGCCGACGACGTGGTAGCCCTTTGCGAAGCCCTCGAGATCGAGCAGCCGTACGTGTACGGCGTGTCTTTCGGGAGCATGGTGGCGCTGGCCTACGGGGCCCGGCACCCCGGTCACGCCCGTGGGATCATCGCCGATTCGACTGCCGCGTACACAAACACCGAAGCCGTGGTCGCCCAGTTCGGCCGGCTCGGCGGTCCTGCCGCAGCCGAGGCGGCCTCGTCCTTTTGGGCTGACCCCAGCCCGGAGAACATGGGCTCGTACTTCTCCACCTGCATGCCGCTGTACAACCAGCGCATCCTCTCCGATGCCACCGACATCACCGCCCGCAGCCTCGAACGAGCCAACTTCGAACTGTTCCAGCATTGGGTCACTGGCGAGCACCACACCTTCGACCTTCGGCCAGTTCTGGGTTACATCACGTCGCCAACTCTGATCCTCGCCGGTGATCAGGACCCAATCACCCCCATCGCCGGCGCAAGGGCCGTGGCCGAAGCGCTCGGTGATCGCGCCAACCTGATGACCTTCGACGATTGCGGCCATGGGGCCTGGCGCGATCAACCCGACGCAGCCATGGCTGCCATTCGCAACTTCATCCGACGAACAGCCTGAAGCCCCCTCAGGTCACAACCCCGTGAAGCGCACGCTCCAGACGGTTGTGCACAATGTCTCCCAGTCCGGGCCGGTCACCGTCCGTTGACGACCAGATGAGGATCCCTTGAAGGATGGCCCATCCGAGCGTCATCACCACGTCCCGCGTGGCCACATCTTCCAGCAGCTCACCACGGGCTCGGCCATACCCGACAAGCTGGGTCAAGGCCGCTCGGCGGGAATCACCCTGCTCGGCGGCGGGCCCAAAGCCGATGTGACCCAGTGCCTCGAGGACAGCTCGGCGCACCAGATCCTTGGGTATCGGCTGCGTGTTGGCCGCAGCTCGCTCCCCGAACTCGAGAACGACCTGACCGAACGGCCTGCCCGATTCAACCAGGCGCTCGGCGAACTCCACGATCTCGTCGTCACTTCTCTGAAACGCCGCCGCAAGCAGCGCTGCTTTCGACGGAAAGTGAAAGTAGAAGGTGCCCTTGGCCACTTCAGCTACCGCACATACGTCATCGACGGTGACCTCATCGAAGCCGCGCTCGACGAACAGCGCCCAGCCATGGACCACCAGGCGATCCCGAGTTCGCCGTGAACGGTCCTGGATCGGTGCGCTACGAGCGGCCGCCGTTACCGAGCCGGTCAAGGATGGATTCCGGTGTCGTGGAGCGATGCCACCAAACCACCTGAGCCGATCACTCGACGCATCATGACAAGTCCAAGCTCAGCGGTGGATTCGTAGGCACCTGCACCTGGACCGAACGGTTGTAGGTCGCTTGCGTCGACCTGGGCCCGTATCAGCAGCCGCCCTTGCTCATCGCGAGCCAAGCTCGGATCCTCCAACGAATCCACCTCGAGGACGCGCAGCCCAACATGGACGAACTCACGTAGCGCCACATCCCACCGGTCGGGTGTGACGATGGCCAAGAGCGTCCCGTCTCGAGCCTCGGCCAGCTCGAGCTGGGTGAGCCCATCGGCACCGAGCTCAGCGGCTTCGCTGTGGCCTGCCAGGCGACCGGCGTAGGCCCAGCGCCAAGTCGAGGCATCCCCCTCAGGGCGGGTGGCGAACACCTCGATCGAGCTGTCCACCACGTCTGGGCCGCCTCCCCCCACTGGTAAACAGCGAAGGGCGAGGAACAGGGTGCTCCCATCGAAGTGGAGTGCAGGTTCGTTCCAAAGGGTGCACCGGCCAAGTGACGGGTCCAGATCGGTCAGGTCGATGTCGACATCCCACCCTGAATGGGTGCCCGCGCTACCGAGCATGACCGGAACTGTCGACGCCAGAGCTTCGGGGTCGGGCCCGACTGCGACCGCGATCCGAAAGCTCGACCCAGGGCGTTTGGCCAGGGTTCCTCCTTCGGGAACGAACAGATCCAGACGGGCACCGACCCACCGGAGCGACTTGCCCTCCTCATCGAAAACCGGCAACAGGTTCGGTACCTCATGGTCCGTGAACCCTGCCGTCCCCGTTTCCGGGTCGACTGACTTGTCAGCCGGCCACAACACCCCCGCGAAGCTCCAAGTGACACCGTCGTCGGCGCTGCGTGCCAAATGGGTCTCAACCCTTGTACCCCGTTTCCCGGCGGCGCCCACGTGAACGCTCGGCCAGGAGTAGGCCATCCACAAGACCCCCGTAACCGGGTCTCGCCTGATGGTCGCATCGGAAAGTCCCCGTAGCGGCGATGGCGCTCCGGTTGGCAACACGGCAGGGCGATCCCCCTCAACGGTGATCGCCGGACAGTTCTCGTCGCCCAAACAGTCGATGGTCAGATGCTCGGAGTCACGCGAACCCGACGGCGCAGATGTGGTGGTCGATCGATGGATTAGGGACGTGCGGGGATCATCTCGCCCCCTCGCGGTGTCACCCGCTCCACCACCGCAAGCCGAAACGATCGCCGCCGCGATGACGAGGACGAACGGAGCGACGACAACGCGAGACCTCGAAACCATGAAACCGACTCTAGTCGGTTTCATGCTTCTGGTTGGAGGGCAAATGCGCAAGCACGGCCCTACCGTCACCGCGACTGAGGCTCGGCCCAATCGTCAACGAAGGGCCTGACCGAAGCAATCGGGCCAGAGGTGAGCCATCGACCTATCCCCAGACGCGAACCTCGGCCCCAGCACCGACAGCTACCCCGTGACATAACCCAAGGCGCTTAGGAGCCGATCGGATTGGCGAGCCGACCCATTAGTTCGGCATGGCTAAACCGAGGCGGAGCCTCGGTCTGATCATCCTCGTAGCGCCGCCTGGACCTATCCGCTCGGGTCCCTAATGACAGAACCCCCGGTTGATGCCCTGGGGCACACAACCGGGGGTTCTGATGACACGAGCTTGGCGATCCGGTCTTACCGGATTCCAGCGGTCTGACCTGACCTAGCTCACGGCAATGGGGTGAGCTTGATGGTCCCGTAGTGGCCGTCATCGGCGATCTGGCGGTTGCCCTGGCCGGGGTAGTCGCCAGCGGTGAACCCGTTGGTCAGCGAATCGTTCGCGCCGAACACGATGGCGCTCTCGTTGCCGGCCTCGGCCGGGAACGCCGCCTTGGAGTCAGACCAAGCGTTCAGGTCGAACCCGAACTCGACGCTGAACCAGTGGGTACCGGTTCCGTTGATGACAGTGCTGGCCGAGCCGGCGAAAGGCTCGTGGAACGAGCAGCCGCACCAGCCACCTTGCCACGGGGTGGTCTCGTTGGGATCGCCGCCGACACCGTTACCCACGTCGAAGTGGAGGTTGTTCGGCAACCCACCGTCCATCGACCAGTAGGCCCTGACGGCGCTGATGGTGGACTGGGCGCCGAAGCCGCCGCCCACGCCCTCGCTCACCGCTCGGTGAGCACCACGGATCGCCGATGACAAATCCAGCTGCCAGGCCGCACCGGGCTCGGCCACCACCTGGAAGTCGACCCGGTAGCCGGCGAAGGCGTTGGCCCACTCGTCATCGACAGTGCAGCAAGCATCGGCGCCGATCATGCCTGCAAGCTTCACGTTCACCTCACTGGTGGAGATCTGCTTGCGCAGACGGTGGCGCCATTCCTTCGAATCCCAGCTGAGCGAGTCGACCGCGTAGTCGACCGTGCTCAGGTCCTGTACCACCACGTTGGCCAGGTGGGTCTGAGGGGTGGGGTTGAGGTTGGCGTAGAGCACATAAGAGTTGCCCTGACGAGCAATCTCGACCACCTCGAGGTCCAGGCCCAAGAAGCTGGGCAGCGGGAACGCTGCGAAGCTGTCGCTCAGGCCGCCGACGAACATGGGGAAGAGGTTCGGGAAGAACGCCTCGAGTGCTTCCTCGTTGGCACCGATCGGGTTGTCGAGGAGGCGGGCGGTGACCGATGCGGCGGTGGGTGCCGAGATGGTCGGGGCCAGGAGCGACTGCTCGGCGTTGAACGCCATGTCGAACCCGAGCGGCGAGTCGACGGCCAGGGTGAGCCAGGTGACGTCGCCGGTGGCCTTGGGCTCCACGAAGCTGATCCGCAGGTCGGCCAACATCAGCTCGGAGGTCTCACCGTTGGGACCGGTGCCCTCGGTGATGAAGGGGCTGAACACCGGATCGATCCGAACGAGGAGCGGGGTACCTGGTGGCAACTCCGTCCCGAACTGGGGAACCAGGGCGGCAAGCACCGTCGAGGTGATCGGGACGGGGGCTCCGCCCAGGGCGATCTCGGTGATGTCCTGGTTGAGCAGGCCGCATTCGGTCATGGCCCCCAGCATCTGGTTGAACGCCGAGGCTGAGATGACCAGGCCGAGCCCGAAGGGATCCCCCGAAGGGGTCGTTCCACCTATGGTGGGGTAGGCCCCAGGGGTGTTGAACGTGTTGGGCAAGCTGGGGGCGCCAGGGGGAGCATTGCAGTCCCCGGGGTTGGTTCCCTTGGTGGCGTAGAAGTCGGCGTTGGAGCGGAAGTCGATACCCGCGGCCGACTCGGTGATGGCGGTGAACGGTGCGCTCAGGTGGGCCTGCACGGCGGCTCCCACCGAACCAGCAATCGAGATCCCCGAGAGGGCGGTCTCGATGGCGTCAGCAACAGGCGAGTCCAGCGGGCCGGACCCGTCAGGATCACCGAGCTGGCTGGAGAAGCCGTTCTTGACGGTCCCTTCGATGGCGCCACCAGCCTGTGAGCTGATGATGCTGCCAAGGATGGGTGAGCTGGGATCGCACTTGCCCGAGATGAACTCGTAGTCGACGCCGATGGTGTTGACGACGGGCGCACCGACGAGGTTCACATCGACCTGGTCACCGTTGGGGGCGAAGTCGAAGGTGGCATCGATGGTGGTCGCCGGGACCTGCAACTCGAGCTTGCAGGGTCCGCTGATGAACCCGCTGAGCTGGAGATCCAACCCGAGGTAGAGGTCCTGGACCGAGATGTGGGTCTGAACGCCGCCGGCCGTGCTCTGGGCATCGAGGGTGATACCCGACGAGCCAGCCTCGTAGGCCTTGCCGGTGATGGTCACTCCGCTACCGGCATCGGTGGGGGGGATCAGCGGATCCTGCGCCAGGATCATGCCGCTGATGTCGAAGGACCCACCGGCCAGATCGTTGATGATCGGGCCCAGGTTGGCCAGGCCGGTGGAGGTGAAGTTCATGCCGACACCGTTGGGTGAGTACTCACCGGTGGCGAGTCGGGGCCCGGCAACCACGGCGGTCTCTTGGCGATGGGCCGAGCCGTAGGGGTCGGTGTAGATGGCCTGGACGACGGTCACCTTGCCTACCGGCGAGGTGGGAATGACCTGGGACCACTTGCGGTCCGGGCCGATGGTGGTGGGAATCCCGTTGACCACCAGGGTGCCGCCCTGGGCCAGGTAGTCGGGGATCTCGCCGGTGACGGTAATCGTCCCGGGTGCGACTATGTCGCCTTCTCCGGGACTCAGGATAAGCCGCGGCGTACATGCGGCCATGAACAAGGCCAGCACCCTGGCAATCACGATTCGCTTCATTGGTCCCCCTCGTTGACCACGCATTCATCAGGTGCACAGAGTGTGACCGTTCTCACTCACCGGAGCAACATGCTAATGGAGCAAAAACCCATGAAATGAACTGAAAGCCTCACAATAATCTGAGCTTTTGCTCGGATTCTGGTTCTAACGAGGCAAGCAATAGGCGCGCCTCAAGGACCCGAGCGGAGAGGTCCAGTCGTCGTCGCTGCGAGGGTGATCAGACCGAGGCTCCGCCTCGGTTTATCCATGCCGTATTCATGGGTCGGCTCGCCTATTGGCTCGCCTCCTAAGCCTCGATCCACCGATCGGACTTGGCTTTTGCTCGATTCTCAATGGCCACTCCGGCAAAGCCGGTTCTCTGGACGGCCACCGCTGGTGTTCGGCTGTCTGACGATCCCGAACGCGAGGGCTGGGCGGGGGTTCGGGGGCAGAGCCCCTTGTGGCGGAGTCCCCGACCTGCAGAGATCGGCTTTACCGGTCGCAACAGCGAAGACGTCAGCCAGCAGACCGACGACCGAACTCCGCCGGAAGGCTGTGCCTTTCGGCGGATCCAGCTAAGGCTGAACCACAGCCCGACCCGACAACTCCCCCGACTCAAGGGCCTCATAGGCCCTACCTACGTCAGTCAAGGTGAAGCGGTCGACATCGACGCGCACCAAGCCTTGACCCGCCAGTGCAATCACCCCCCGCGCATCGGCAACATCAGAACCCTGGAACGTGAACACCTGCCCGTCTCGGGGCAGACCACCGAACCAAGGACGCCGCAGGGTTCCCCCGGCGGCACCCACCAGGCCGACCGAGCCACCGGGAGACACGATCCCGGTGGCAAAGCTGATGGTGTCGTCGGTTCCGACCATGTCGAGCACCGCATCGACCGGATCTCGACCCACTATCGCCCCCAACACCGACGCCGTGGCCCCGTCCACACCGGACACGACGTGGTGCGCGCCGCAGTCCAGCGCCACTTTGCGGCGACGAGCACTTGAGTCGACCGCCACCACCCGCGCTGGGCTCAACGCACGCAACAACTGGACCGCGAATCCCCAAGGCCACCCACTCCGACAACCACCACGGTGCTGTCCGAACGCAGACCAGCCAGCACCCGGCGGATCGCATGGTGCGAGGTGGCCCCAGCATCCACCAAAGGACCGGCCGTCGTCGGATCCAACCCACCAATGGCCAGCAGTGAACGCCCGGGGTCGTCCACCACCACGTAGTCGGCCAGTCCACCATCACGGCCGTACCCTCTTCCCACCAGGCCCTGGCCACAGGCGTTCTCCTGACCTCGCACGCACCAGCGACACGCCCCGCACGAGGCCGGCGAGACCAAAGCAACCGGGTCTCCGTCGCTGAATCCCAAGGCCGGATCGACGTCTCGTCCTATCCCATCGATCCAACCTGCCGTCTCGTGGCCCAGGGTGAACGGCACCGTCCATCCAATGGCGCGGCCCACCGCCTCGCCCATCTGTCCCATCACCAGGTCGCTGTGGCACAGCCCACATCCCCCGACCCTGACCCTGACCTGATGAGGTCCGGGGTCAGGTCTGGGTACCTCTACGAGCCGCGCCGGTGCCAACCAGTCGGTGATCCGGTAGGCCCGCATCACCTCCTGACCCTTCACCCCTCACCACCCCCGTCACCACCTACCGACCGGGCCAGATCATCGGGGTCGGCCACAAAGGCAGTTACCACCTCAACCTGGCCGGTGTGGCCGAACAGATCCAGGACCCTGGAGCCGCAATGGCGGTAACCGACCTCACCAAGAAGGCGGGCATCGCGACCGAGCGACGCCAGGTCGCAACTGACCAATACGCACAGCGCCGCACCGGTCTCGGCCACCGCCCACACCCTCGCGCGGGCCAGGCCACTGCGAGCTGGGTCGGCTACCACGACATCGGCCGCCGACGGACGCCACTTGCCCAGTGCCACCTTGACCACCCGCACCGGCTCGTCGGCCAGGTTGACCCGGGCATCGGCCACCGCCGAGGCGCTGCGCTCGATGCCGACCACACGCTGGCCCGGCTCCTCGGACAGGATCGTGCCGGCAAACAAGCCCACACCGCAGCACAGATCGACCAGGCGGGTGTGGTCGGGAGCCCACCGGTCGACCATTGCCTGCACCTCGGCCACCAGCGCTTCTGCACCTTCGGGGCTGGCCTGGAAGAAGGACTCGGCCGAAACCCGCCAGATGCGCCCGGCCACCTGCTCGTGGATCCACGCCCGCCGTCCCTTGCGCAGTTGATCAGCCCCCACGACCTTGACGCCGTCGGGTACCACCACTCCCGTCGCCCGGGGCGACACAAAGACCATGCGTTCACCGGTCCGAGCGCCGACCCTGATGGTCACGTCTTCGGCTCGACCGAAGCGACCGTCGGCGACCAACTCCTCCACCAGCGGGTGGGCCACCAAGCACGAGTCGACCACCACCGGATCGTTGGATCGTCGGCGCCGAAACGCAAAGCGACCATCGGCTCCGGTCGTGCCCCGAACCGTGGTCCGCAGTGCAGCGGCAGCCAGAGCCGGCCCGGCTTCGACTACCGGATCGGTGATTCCGCCGTCACGGGCCAACACGTCTCTAACCATGTCGATTCGCAATCGGGACTGAGCCTCGACCGCTACGTGCTGCCAGTCACAGCCACCACAGCCGCGACCGACGTGGACACATGGAGGACTCACCCGCAGCGGCGACGGCTCCACCACCTCAGTCACCGCGGCACGTGCGAATTTCTTGCGCTCGTCGTACAGCTCGGCCCGCACCACCTCGTCGGGCAGACCGCCGGCCACGAACACGACCCGACCATCTTGATCGCGAGCCACCGACTCTCCGCCGACGGCCATGGTGGTGGTACGAAGCGCGACAACGGGGCCGTTCACCCACGGGAGCCTAGGTGGCGCTCTCGACAAGCCAGCCCAGTACGCCCGCTCCGAACCGTTCACCTCACCTTCCTAGGATGGCCGCCGTGACCACCACACCCCGTCCAGTCCAGATCGCCCCGTCGGTGCTTCCCGCCGACTTCTCCCGCCTCGGAGAGGAGTGCATCGCCCTCCAGGAAGCAGGCGTCGACCGGATCCAATGGGATGTGATGGACGGGCAGTTCGTCCCCAACCTCACCTTCGGACCCGACGTGATCGCGGCCTGCCGACCCCACGTCTCGATCCCCTTCGAAGCCCACCTCATGGTCAACACCCCAGAGGTGCTGCTGGAGCGCTACGTCGAAGCTGGTTGCAACCTGCTCCTCGTCCACGCCGAGGCCACCATCCACCTCCACCGCTGCCTCGAACAGGTCCGTGCCGCGGGGGCCGGAGCCGCGGTAGCCCTCAACCCCTCGACACCGATCAGCGCCATCGAACACGTCCTCGACCTGGTCGAGATGGTGCTGATCATGACGGTGAACCCCGGATTCGGCGGCCAGGACTACATCGCCACCATGGAACCCAAGATCGCCGACCTCCGGGCGTTGATCGTCGAGCGTGGCCTCGACGTAGACATCGAGGTCGACGGCGGGATCGGCCCGGCCACCATCGCCGGAGCGACCTCGGCTGGCGCCAACGTTCTGGTGGCGGGCAGTGCCCTCTACCGCGACCCCGAGGGCCTCGGGCACGCCGTCGCCGACCTCCGAGCCCGCGCTGAAGCGGCCCAAGCCAACCAGGCCTGATGACCGTCGGCCCCCACAGGAGCCGGCTGGGCTGGGCCGGAACTTTGTTCACCTCCGGTGTGCTGCTCCTCGGAGCCTGCACGGCCGAAACCAAGACCTCCGCCGAGGATTTCTGCGGCGACCTCCGCCGAACGCCTTCTCTGGCTTCGGTCCTCACCGGTTTCGCCGATCAGGATGCCGACCAGCTCGACCGTGCCCTCGACGACGCCGAGGAGGCTTTCACCGCGCTGGAGCGATCGGCCCCCGATGAGATCCGCTCTGACGTAGAAGCCTTGGTTGCGTTGGTGCAGGCCGTGATCGACGGAGTCCGAGACAACCCGAACGACCCGGAGGCCGCGGCTGCCTCCATCACCAAAGCGGTGAAGAAGCACAGCTCGGCGATGACCTCAGGCCTGGCCGTTTCCAACTACGCCCTGACCCAATGCGATCTCGTGTTGAACACGCCCGTTCCCGAGGATTCGGCCACCACCGGCGGTAACTCCCCCGACCCGGGGGAGTCCACCGGCGGAAGTACCGAGGGCGGTCTCTAGCCGAGGGTCACCGCCCGGACCGTCCCGGGCCCGGGACTACTCGTCGTCGAGCTGGCCCCTAGCGGTGATCACCTTGTCGATGATGCCGTAGTCCTTGGCCTGCTCGGCGGTGAACCACCGGTCTCGCTCGGAGTCTTCCTCGATCTGCTCGACGGTCTGGCCGGTGTGGAAGGAGATCCGTTCGGCCATGAGCCGCTTGATGTACAGCATCCGCTCAGCCTGAATGGCGATGTCGGAAGCCTGACCCTGAAACCCGCCCGAGGGCTGGTGCATCATGATCTGGCTATGAGGCAGGGCAAAGCGCTTGCCCGGCGCGCCAGCGCAGAGCAGGAACTGACCCATCGACGCGGCCAAGCCCATGCACACGGTGCCGACCTCGGCGGTGACGAACTGCATGGTGTCATAGATGGCCATGCCTGCCGAGATGGACCCGCCCGGTGAGTTGATGTAGAGCCAGATGTCCTGCTCGCTGTCCTGGCCATCGAGGTAGAGGATCTGTGCCGCCAATTGGTTGGCGATGTTGTCGTTGACGTCGGTGCCCAGGAACACGATCCGCTCCCGGAGGAGGCGGTTGTAGATGTCCTGGGCCGGGTCGAAGCCCCCGGGCCCCTGGGCCACGGGCGTGATCATGGGCGGCTGCGTCATGGGCGGCAGGCTAGCGGCCCCACCCCCGGACAAGAACCGACCGGGCGGCCATCGTCGAGAGCACCACATGCTTCGCCGGCGGTCGACACGACAGCACAGCGGCGCGAACATGAACGCATGCGCCCAGACCAGGAGAAGCCCACCTCATGCCGTTGACCAACGGTTTCAACCACATCGCCACACTCACCACTGACCTGGACCGGTTCAAGGCCTGGTACCTGGAGGTGTTCGACGCGCCAACCACCTTCGAGATGGCCGCTGAGGGTGACCATCCTCGAATGGCGATCATCGACATGGGGGGCGGGGCAGCCTTGAACGTGTTCGAGGTGGGTGCGGACCAGATCATCGGCGACCAGCGTCGGATCGGCGCCAGGGGTGCGATCGACCACTTCGGCTTGGCCGTGGCCGACCGAACCGCCCTCGAAGACGTGCGGGACCGCCTCGAACGAGCCGGAGCCGACATCGGAGAGATCCAGATCCTCGGTGGCGACACCTACTCGCTGTTCTTCCGAGATGTCGACGGCATGGAACTGGAGGTGTGTGCACCGGTTGGTGCCGACGGGTCCTAGGCTGCGCAGTTCCGCCGACGTAGCCCAATTGGCAGAGGCACCAGGTTTAGGTCCTGGCCAGTGCGAGTTCGAGTCGCGCCGTCGGCACTCATCGCTTCCCTTCCGCAGACAGCGCAACCGCCAAGGCCGCCAAGGCCCTACCCCGATGGCTGATGGAGTGCTTGGCCGACGGGGTCAGTTCAGCGAAGGTAGACCCTCCGCATTCGGCGGGAACGAAGACCGGGTCATAACCGAACCCCCCCTCCCCGCGGGGCGCCGTCGCTATGGAGCCCGCCACCTCACCGCGCACGACCACCTCCGAGCCGTCGGGACGAGCCAACACCAAGACGCAACAAAACCGGGCCCGACGGGCCACGGTTCCCTCCAGGTCGCGCATCTCGCTCAACAACAGTTCCACGTTGTCGCCATCGGTTGCGTGTTCTCCGGCGTAGCGCGCTGAATGGACGCCGGGTGCCCCGCCGAGAGCCTCGACCTCGAGGCCCGAATCATCGGCCAGCGCCGCCAACCCAGTGGCGATCATTAGGGCCTGAGCCTTGAGCCGGGCGTTGCCTTCGAAAGTGTCAGCATCTTCGACGACCTCGGGAACCGAATCGGGCCGAGGTATCAGGTGCATGGCGTCACCGACGATGGCCGCTATCTCGGCCGCCTTCTTGGGGTTGGCCGAAGCCAGCACCACCGCCTCGCCGGAGGCGGCGGACTCCCGGCTCATCCCGCCGGCCTCGGCTCGGGAGCCACGGCCAGCACGTCTCGTTGCAGGTCGGTGATCCTGGCGATGCCACTCTCGGCCAAGTCCAACATGGCGTTCAGTTCGCTGCGACTGAAGGTGGCCCCTTCGGCGGTGCCCTGCACCTCCACGAAGTTGCCGGATCCGGTCATGACCACGTTCATGTCGACCTCCGCCCGGGAATCCTCGACGTAGGGAAGGTCGAGCACGGCAACGCCGTCGACCACCCCCACCGAGATGGCAGCGCAGGACTCGACCAGGGGATGATCCTTGATCTGCCCGGCCTGCACCAGACGGGTCAAGGCATCGTGGAGAGCCACGTACCCACCACAGATCGAGGCGGTGCGGGTCCCGCCGTCAGCCTGGAGGACGTCGCAGTCCACCACCACCTGGCGCTCCCCCAGCAGGCCCATGTCACAAACCGACCGCAACGAACGTCCGATCAGACGCTGGATCTCCTGGGTCCTACCGGACTGACGCCCCTTGGCCGCTTCCCGGCTGATCCTCTCCGGTGAGGCACCCGGCAGCATGGAGTACTCGGCGGTCACCCAACCCTTGCCCCGGCCTCGCATCCACCGCGGTACGTCGTCGTCTACCGAGGCGGTGCACAGCACCCGGGTGGCCCCGAAGGAGACCAGTACCGAGCCGGCCGCGTGGACGGTGAAATCCCGCTCGAAGGTGATGGGACGCAGATCGTCGGGCTGACGGCCGTCGGGACGCATGATCGACTCCAGTGGTTGAGGTTTCCCCATCGTCGCAGGTTCAGGAGGCGAGCAAACAGGCGAGCCGACCCATAAGTACGGCATGGCTAAACCGAGGCGAAGCCTCGGTATGGTCACCCTCGCAGCGACGACGACTTGACCTATCTGCTCGGGTCCTCACAGGTAACTCTCAGGAAACGGTGCCACGATTGGCCCCCATGAGCGAGACCATCCTGTTGGTGGACGACGAGGAACACCTGAGGTCGATGTTGGAGGCGGCCCTGCGCCACAACGGCTACGAGGTCCATCCGGTGGCAACGGGCCGAGCCGCCCTCACGGCCGTCTCCGAGCACAACCCGGACCTGATCGTGCTCGATGTGATGTTGCCCGACCTGGACGGCTTCGCGGTCTGTCAACGGCTCCGCTCCACCGGCGACCGCACCCCGGTGTTGTTCTTGACGGCGAGGGACTCGACCGACGACAAGGTCCGGGGTTTGACGCTCGGCGGCGACGACTACCTGGTCAAGCCGTTCAGCCTCGAGGAGTTGGTGGCTCGCATAGACGCGGTGCTACGCCGCTACGGATCGGACACCGACACGGCGGTCATGTCCTGCGGTGACCTGATGCTCGACGACGAGGCCCACCTCGTCACCCGGGCCGGGGTCGAGGTGGGCCTGTCTCCCACCGAGTACAACCTGCTGCGCTACCTGCTCACCAATCAGGGCCGGGTGGTGTCCAAGAGCCAGATCCTCGATCACGTCTGGCAGTACGACTTCGGCGGCGACGGCGGCGTCGTCGAGACCTACATCGGCTACCTCCGGCGCAAGCTCGACCAGAATGAACCTCGCCTGATCCACACCGTTCGTGGGGTCGGCTACTCGCTCCGGCTGCCGCGGAGCTGACACCGTGTCGCTGCGGCTGCGGGTTCTGGTCGGGCTGGCCTTCGTCGCCATGGTGCTCGCTCTCATGGGCGTGCGAACGGTTCGGACCACCGAGCACGGCCTGATCGCCCAGGTCGACTCGCTGCTGACCCGGTCAGCCCCGCGCCTGCGAACCGCCGAAGGGCCATCGGGCGGTCCAGGACCGTCACCGTTCTGGGTGGCCGTTGTCACCAACGGGAAGCTCCGGATCATCTCCGAGGCCGAGCTCACCCGCGGCGACCCCGGACACCCAGACCTAGGCGCACAGGAGGCCGTGGAGCACTCGGGAGGCCCACCCTTCACCGTCGGGGTGGAGGGCTCCGAGGCCCGATACCGAGTCCACGTTCGCGCCTTCGGACCTCAGGACCGCACGGTCGTGCTGGCCGCTCCTCTAGAAGACGTGGACGACACGGTTCGCCGGGTTCGCAACAACGAGATGGTTCGAGGCCTGGTGATCCTCGCCGCCCTCGGGCTGGTGGCGTTCTGGGTCGATCGACTGGGAGCCCGCCCAATCCGGCAGATGACCGCTGCTGCCACCGCCATCAGCGCCGGCCAGACCACCATGCGGGTACCGACGGCCACCCCGGGCACAGAAGCCGCCGAACTCGGCGATGCCCTCAACCACATGCTCAACCGGCTCGACGAGGAGTTCGCCAGTCGTACAGCGTCTGACGCCCGGCTTCGCCAGTTCGTGGCCGATGCTTCCCACGAGCTCCGCACCCCTTTGACCACGATCACCGGGTATGCCGAGCTCTATCGCATGGGAGGCCTAGATCAGCCCGGCCAGCTCGACGAAGCCATGCGTCGCACCGAACAGGAAGCTCGACGCATGGCCGATCTGGTGGAAGACCTCCTCACGCTGGCTCGCCTCGACCAGGGGCGGCCACTCGAGATGGCGCCGATGGACCTGACCCAGATCCTGGGTGACACCGCTGCCGATGCCCGGGCCGTCGAGCCGACTCGACCCGTCGACGTCGACGTTCCCCCGTCCCTGGTGATCAACGCCGATGAAGCCCGAATCCGTCAGGTCCTGGCCAACCTCGTCGCCAACGTCCGCACCCACACCGATCCCGACACACCACTTCGCCTTCGCGCCCGGCTCGAACCGGACTGGGCCATCATCGAAGTCGCCGACGAAGGCCCGGGAATGGACCACGAGACTGCGGCCCGAGCCTTCGAACGCTTCTACCGGGCCGACACGGCCCGCGCCCGCGCCACCGGCGGTGCCGGCCTGGGGCTGTCGATCGTGGCGTCAGTGGTCGAGGCCCACCATGGCCACGTGCGAATCATTCCAACCCCAGCGGGGGGAACGACCGTCCAGGTCGCACTTCCCCTCACCCCCACCACCCCACCGTCGCCCTGATTCCTTCCCAACTCGCTGGCGACTCACAGCCCGCTCACAGCTTGACCGTGTTGGGTGGAACCCATCAGAACCGACATACCCGAAAGGACCACCAAGATGGCCAGTCGCAAACTCCTCGCTTCGGCAGCAATGGCCGCCGCTCTCACCACCGGAGGCGTGGTCGGAGCGATGGTCGGCACGCCGGTGATCTCGGGCGCCCAAGAGGAACCCGCCGCCACCGCCCCCTCGACCGATCCCGCCACCGACACCGCAACCGGAGAGGGCCACGGACCAATGGACGGCATCCGCGGCCTGAAGCTCGAAGCAGCGGCCGAGGCGATTGGCATCTCGGTGGATGACCTGAAGGTCGCCCTCAAGGAGGGAAAGACCCTTGCTCAGGTGGCCGAAGCCAACGGCGTCGACCGCCAAACCCTCATCGACGCCCTGGTCGCCGCTGGCAACGAGCAGCTCGACGAGCTCCGCTCCACTCTCCCCGAGCGCATGGCCGAGCTCGTGGACAAGAACCTCCCCGACCGGGGTGACGGTCACGGACGCGGTGGACGACTCCGCCACTTCAGGATGGAAGCGGCGGCCGAGGCCCTGGGGCTGACCACCGACGAGTTGAAGGCTCAGCTCCAAGACGGCAAGACACTGGCCGAGATCGCAACCGACCAGGGTGTGGATCGCCAGGCTCTGGTGGATGCCCTGGTGGCCTCCGCTACCGAGCGGATCGACCAAGCCGTGGCCGACGGCAAGGTCACCCAGGAGAAGGCCGACGAACTCAAGGCCAAGTTGCCTGAGGTGATCGGCAAGATCGTCGACGGCGAGTTCCGCGCCCGAGGCGAGAACTGACCCGACCACTGTCGGGCTAGGGCAGTGTGGCCGGGCCTTCGGGTCCGGCCACATTCGCGTTCGATCACGCCGAGGCGGTGGGCCTGGCCTTTCAGAAGTAGATGGTGCCCTTGGCCCGTGCTTCGACCTTGTCGAGATCGTCGGTCCATGCGCCGGTGGACAGGTACTTCCAGCCCCCGTCGCACACGATCATCACGACCACACCCTCGTCTATGGCCTCGGCGCACTTGGCCGCGCCGGCGGCGATCGCACCCGAGGAGATACCGGCGAACACACCGACCTCAGTCAGGCGTCTCGTCCACACGATTGATTCTCGGGGTCGGACGATCATCTTGCGATCGAGGAGTTCGTAGCCGTTCCAGTCGGTGAAGACGGGTGGCACGAACCCCTCGTCGAAGTTCTTCAGACCGTCGACCATCTCCCCGGCGGGCGGCTCGATGGCCCACACCTGAACCGACGGCTTCTGTTCCTTCAGGTACGTGCCTACCCCCATGAGCGTCCCTGCGGTGCCGAGCCCCGCCACAAAGTGGGTGATGTCTGGGACATCGGCGAGGATCTCCGGTCCAGTGCCCGCGTAATGGGCCCTCGGGTTGGCGTCGTTGCCATATTGGAACGGAAACCACCACTGGGGGTTCTCGGCGGCCAAGGCCTGGGCCCGACGCATCGCTCCGTTGGATCCCTCTGCCGCTGGCGACGGGATGATCTCCGTGCCCCAGACCTCGAGGGCCTGACGCCGTTCGACCGACACGTTCTCGGGCAGCACCACCTTGAGGTGGTAGCCACGTACCTTGCAGATCATGGCCAGCGCGATGCCGGTGTTTCCCGACGAAGATTCCAACACCACCGACCCGGGCTGAAGGAGACCGTCCCTTTCGGCGGCCTCGATCATGAACTTGGCCGCCCGGTCCTTGACCGAACCCCCAGGGTTCTGCCCCTCGAGCTTGGCGTAGATGCTCACGGCCGGGTTGGGGCTGAGCGGACTGATGTCGACCATCGGCGTGTTTCCGATGAGGTCGATCACGTTGCGGTAGAGCGCCACCATGGCTCCGGTCAGGTCAGAAGGGCAGGTCGGGGATGACCGGGGGCAGCGTATCCGGCACCGTTCTCGGACCCTCAGCCAACCGACCCGAACCATGTGACCCAGGGCACAAAGATCGTTGACACGAAACGGAGTACATGTTCCACTTTCACCGGTTACCAGCAGGTAACCGCATCGGCGGCCCGACGCTTGTTGATGCACGCCAAGCCGAGCCAACACCACCACAAGCCAAGGGGACCGCATTGTCCAAGCACACCGCCATCCGTCGAATCGCTGGCAGCGCCGCCATCGTGGCCATGGCCGTGGGCTTGAGCGCGTGTGAGGACCCGCCCACCTCGATCACCACCAACGTCAGCTATGGATGCGAGGTCCTGTCCAACAACATCTTGGTCCCCAACGGGACCCAGACCGTCGAGTCCGACTACACCGTCACCGCTCCCCAAGCCGTCAAGCCCGGGGCCGACTTCGAGGTGAAGGTCGTCCCCGAGCCCTACTTCGTCGACGGAACTCCAAGCAGCTACGGCACGGTCACCGAGACCAGCCAGATCAAGTGGCGGGTGGCCATTCCCACGGGCACGACGCTCAACAGCCAGTCGATCTCGGGTTGGGCCGGAGTCGGACCCGGAGCCCCCGCGTCCACGGCCACCGCCGCCTACGTGGAGGTGTCGGTCCCTGGTCCGATCCCGTCGAACACCACCGCCACCCTGCCGACACTGACCATGAACCTCAAGGTGACTGCAGCCCTGGGCTCGACGATCCACCAGAAGATCCATGGAACCTCCTACGCCGCCTACGGGTTCACCCTCAAGACGAAGGTGACCGGGACGGTGGTGGGCACCCTCAACCCCACCTTCAACTGCTACCCCAACCCCAGCCCCGGACTCCACCCAAGCCTGGTCAGCAACGACGTGACCGCACCCATCATCACCATCACCACCCCTGTCGAAGGCGCCACCTACCCCCGCAACAGCGCTCTGGTGGCCGACTTCTCGTGCAGTGACGGCGACGGGGTCGGCGTGGCCTCCTGCGTCGGAACCGTGGCCGACGGCGCCACGATCAGCACCGCCACCGCCGGAGCCAAGACGTTCACCGTGACCGCCACCGACAACGAGGGCAAGGTCTCCACCAAGACCGTCAACTACACCGTGAGCTGAGCCTGGGCTGCGCCGCAGTCACCCCTCGATGATCTCGACCGGCTCCTCGACGATGACACCGTCATCGAGGAGCCAGCACCTCAACATCGGTTCACTGTCCCGTAGCGACACGATCACGTAGTGCCAGCCCTCGAGCAGCGGG
Organism: Microthrixaceae bacterium; assembly: GCA_016702505.1. Classification (NCBI taxonomy): domain Bacteria; kingdom Bacillati; phylum Actinomycetota; class Acidimicrobiia; order Acidimicrobiales; family Microthrixaceae; species Microthrixaceae bacterium. The sequence goes on along the minus strand of JADJDU010000014.1, from coordinate 30,213 downwards.
TTGTCGGCCTGGGCAACATCAGTGGGTGAGGGGTACGGATCGGTGTGGGTGTGGGAGTGCATGACCCCCACCACGTCTATGCCAAGCGGTCCGAACACGCCATCGGCGGCCGAAAACCCGTCAGGGCCTATCGAATAGGTCTTGGCCGACTCGTCAGCGTTGCGGGTGGGAACGAAAGCATCGATGCGAGCCCCTCCCCACGGGCCACCGAGCAGCCCGCAAGCCTCGTTGGGCAAGCCGGCGATGGCGTGGCTCAGCATCTGGAGGTAGGCGGACCGGGTGATGCGCAGCACCCGATCACCGTAACTGGCGGGGCCTGCACCGAACCGCTCCGATAGCCTGCCTCCCCCGCCGGGACCGACCCCGGCTCCGCTCACACCAGACTGCCGAAGCAATGGCTGCCAAGAAGACCAAGAACAAGCCGATCCCCGGCACGACCGTGGTGGCCACCAACCGTCAGGCCCGACGTGACTACGAGATCGTCGACACGTGGGAATGCGGGATCATGCTCAAGGGCAGCGAGGTCAAGTCGTTGCGAGAAGCGCGGGTCACGCTCAACGATGCCTTCGCTCGATTCGACGGCCGAGACCTGTACCTGGTCGGACTGCACATCAACGCCTACTCCAACGCATCGGCCCAGGGCGGCCACGAACCTGCCCGGACCCGCAAGCTGCTGGCCCACCGCCACGAGCTAGAGGAGATGCACCAGAAGGTGAGCCAGGAACACCTCACCTTGATCCCGCTGTCGCTGTACTTCCGCGATGGCCGGGCCAAGCTCGAAGTCGGACTGGGCCGTGGTCTCAAGCACTACGACAAGCGCCAGATGATCGCCCAGCGCGACGCCGACCTAGACGCCCGTCGGGCCATGGCCGCGGGACGCCGCCGAAACTCCGACGGTTGAGCGACGCCGAGCCGGTACCATGGTCCGTCCACCCACCACCACGTTCCGGTGGGTGGACACCTTGACAAGGGGCTGACCGGTTTCGACGTGGGGACCGGAAGCCGGACGTGCGACCCGAGTTTCTCAGACTCGTTAAACGGGGAACCCAAAGAAGCGCCGATGGCGACTTCGCTCTCGCCGCCTGATCTTCACTGATCTAGCCAAGAGAGACATCGTGACCAGCAATGGCACACGGGGCCAGACCACTACAGCCCGGCAACAGAAGTAGGGGTTGACGGCGGGAAAGACCGCTGACGGTGAGAAAGACCACTGACGTTCCGGAAAGACGGTGCGGTGGGCGCAAGCCCAACTGACCCGGCAGCGAGCCAGCCGTCACGGCTCAGCCTCGGGAATGGTCGTAGCGCGGTCGTCAACCGCCTCGCGGACGGGAGTTCGATTCTCCCCAGCTCCACCAACCCCGCTTTCCAACGAATCTGCCAACAGCCGTAGAGCGTTGCGAAGAACCACCAGGATCTACCGAGATCGTTGTACGGCAACGATCTCGGTGGCGGTTTTGGGACCTGTCGGAGTGGTTGACGCCTGCGGCGACCTGATGTCGATTGCCACAGTTTGCGGAGCGTTGCTACTTGGAACCACCACCGGACCGCGCTGGCCGGCAGACGTCACGAGCGAACGGCATCGAGGAAGGCTTCACCCGCCTTGGGGGGTGAAGCTCGTCAAGCACCATCTCCTCACCCGGAGGGAACGGACGGCCGCGCCAGAGCAGCTCCTCGACTGAAAGTTCGAGGTGCTCGACATGCTTGACGGGCACAGGATCGTTCGACATCTCGGCACCTGGGGTACCAGTGGCCCGCTTGGGCGTCAGGCCGTACGCATTGACTCACTCGAAACCTCCGCGTAGGGGGATTCGTTGCCTCATGTAGTTCCTCCGTTTGGCGTTGTCGATGGCCCTAGCGCCAAAGCCCCTATCAAGATAACTTGTCAGGTGGATCCCGTCGTTCTGGCAAGCGCTCGACGGCACGGGATCGCTGATGAAGACATGCTCCACGCCTACAGACATCCCATTCGAGTCTTCGACCTCGACGATTTGACGATTTGACGATTTGACGATGCTCGTCGGTGCCGATCGCCGCGGCCAAGTGCTCGAAGTCGGGTTAGCGGTGGGCGACGAGATCGAGTTCATCGTGCACGCCATGCCAGCCCGTCAGCAGTTCCTGAGGTGATCCCTATGCCACGAACGATCCAAGAGATCCTCGATCACGCCGATGAACTCGCTGAGCGGTTCGAGAACTACGAACCCGGCGAGAACGATGAGAGACCGGTTGAGGAGTACATGCTCGAGCGCGCTGCGCTCGGCCGCGCCCGCAGCGAACGCCAGGTCGTGGAGGCGGTAGTCGCCGCGCGTGCAGCCGGGTCTTCGTGGCAGAAGATTGGCGCGTTGCTGGGGACGTCGGCACAGGCCGCCCAACAGCGCTACAGCGCACTGGTTGAATCCGTCTGAGGGACGCCTCAAAGAGCGACATCCTTGCGGTCAGACAGCCGAGCGGCCCTTTTTCAATCGCGGCAGGCTTCGGCCTGCCCAGCCGTTGGCGGCCGATACCAGGGCGTCCACGTGAGATAGGCGGACCACGCCTCCGCTCAGGATTGCCAGGGCTCGGACCGGGCCCTCCCGTACCGCCGTGCGGATCATGCGGATCGTGGCCTCGTCCGGGTTCGGGAACTCCTGCTTGGCCCGACGCAGTCCCTCGCGCTCGACAATGGCGGCCACCACTCTTCCGAGCGCTGTCTCGGCCAGATCGTCAATCGTCGAGTTGCGGTGGAATGGACGCACCGGATCGGGCTCGGGGACGGCCCGACCCAACATGAGAGCGAACTCCTCCTCCGTGGCCGCCCGCGCCACCGGCCGGTCATCGGGCCCGAGGTGGTCATCGGAGTCGACCGCTACCTCCAGCACGGTGACGGTGTCGGCCGAGGAGCGCCCAACCACCAGCTCGAACTCGCCGCCCTCCACCAGCCAACCGTGGGACGCCACGTCCCAGACGGCAAAGGATCGCCGATCCAGATCGATGGTCACCGTCTCTGCCGCTCCGGCATCGAGATGGACCTTGGCGAAGCCCTTCAGCTCCTTATCCGGGCGGGGCACAGTGCTGTGCCTATCCCGTACGTAGAGCTGCACCACATCCGAACCGGACCGGGTGCCGGTGTTGGTGACGGTCACGGACACAGTCAGGTCTGTGCCGCTCCCACTCACCGAGATGTCGTTCCACTCGAAGCTGGTGAAGGAGAGCCCGTGACCGAACGGGAACTGGGCGGCGACGCCGGCACTGTCGTGGAACCGGTACCCGACATAGAAACCTTCGCGGTACTGGACCTGGCGGGGATGGCCGGGGAAATTGCGGTCGGCCGGAATCTGACCGACGTGGAACGGGATCGATTCGGCCAGCCTCCCGCCGGGATCCACGTCACCGAACAGAACGTCGGTGACAGCACTTCCTCCGGCCTGACCTCCCAACCAACACTCCACCACCGCGTTCACCCTCTCGGCCCACGGGAGGTGGACCACTCCCCCGTTGTTGAGGACCACCACCACCGGAGCCGGACCCGAGGCCAAAGCTTCGATGAGGGTGACCTGATCCTCTGACAGATCCAGCGATGACCGGTCGAATCCCTCAGATTCCTCGGCTGCCGCTAGGCCCACGAAGCAGACGACCACGTCCGCCTCCCGGGCCGTGTCCAACGCCGCTTCGATCATGGCGGGAGTCGATCGGCCGGTCCGGGCGTCGTAGCCGGCAACGTGTTGCACCCGCGCCGAAGGTCCGACGCGGGCTCGGATCTCATCCACAGCGCGATCGAGACGCAGAGGGGTCACCTGGGAGCTGCCAGCCCCCTGGTAGCGGGGCTCGGTCGCGAACGCTCCGACCAGAACGATCCTCCCCTCAGCCGACAGCGGCAACGTGCCGTCGTTGGTCAGCATGACCGTGCCGGCTGCGGCCGCCCGGCGGGCCAGGACATGGTGGGCTTCGTGGTCTGCGACCGGGCGCTCACCGAGGCCTTGGCCTTGTTGTAGAAGCGCAACCACACGGGCTGCACTGGTATCGACGGCCGAGACTCTGAGATGCCCCTCCCGCACGGCCTCGATCACCTCCGAGTCGAAGGCCCCGCCGCTGGCGGGCATCTCCAGGTCCATGCCGGCCTGGATTGCGGCCACCCGGTCGTTGGTGCCACCCCAGTCGCTCATGACCAGCCCTTCCCACCCCCACTCCCCGCGGAGGACGGAGGTCAAGAGTTCGAAGTGGTCCGAGGCGTAGGTGCCATTGATCCGGTTGTACGAGCTCATGACCGTCCAAGGGCGGGCGCTGGTCACGACATGTTCGAACCCTGCCAGGTACAGCTCTCTCAACGTCCGCTCGTCCACTACAGCGTCGACCACCAGCCGATGAGACTCCTGGTTGTTGACGGCGAAGTGCTTGACGCAAGCCCCGACCCCTTGGGACTGGATGCCCGAGACAGCTCCGGCCGCCAGCCGCCCCGACAGGAAGGGATCCTCGGAGTAGTACTCGAAGCAACGCCCTCCGGCGGGGTGACGCTTGAGGTTGAGACCGGGGCCCAACACCACTGCCACACCCTGGGACCGGGCCTCGGCCCCGATCGCGGCTCCGACCTCGGCCGCCAACTCAGGGTCCCAGCTCGACCCCATGGTGACGGCCGGAGGAAAGCAGGTGGCCGGTGTTGCGGCCGCCACGCCCAAGTGGTCGCCGGTTCCGCTCTGGCAGCGGAGCCCGTGAGGACCATCGGATACCACGATGGTGTTCAACCCGGCATCGGCCACCGGTTCAAGCGTCCACATACCGCGCCCCGACAACAGCCGAACCTTGGCTTGGAGGTCCATGCCCGCCACCACCTCGGCGGCCGAGGCGACGATGGGCGGGTCACCGGCGTGGGCGTCGTCGGTGCTGGGAGTGCGATCAGCGGCTGGGGTCGTCATCGAGTGGGGATGGTACCGGGGCGCCTTGGACACAGCGTCGGGCCAACGGGAGCCAGCCCCCTGTGGCAACATTCACGCCATGGTCCGTGGGGAGCGACCGTGAGCGTCCGACGGCGGGTGCTCACCGCTGCCAAGACCCAGATCATGGAGAACGGGGTACGGGCCGCCACCCCGGTGCGAATAGCGGCCCGAGCCGGCGTCGATCTCGAGGATCTGCGCCGCGAGTTCCCCGAGGTCCACGACCTGTTGATGGCCGTACACGAGGAAGCCGCACGCGAGCTCAACGGTGCCGTTCTGGTGGCGGCCCGCACCGGGTCCCAGGACGGTTTCGAACCGATCATCCGGGGTTGCGCCCGGGTTTTCGAGCTCTACGTGGCCGATGGCCCCGGACGTCACCTGATCCATGCCCTCCGCCAAGAGATGACCCTCGGCGAGTGGAACAGCGTGGATCGCAAGTTCGGGATCGGCGCCCTGACCGGCGGCCTCCAGGGCTTGGCCAATCAAGGTCTGATCGCCGACAGTCAGGTGATCGGTCTGGCCGTGGTCCTCTACGGGCTGGTGACCGAGGCATGCGTCGCGGCCGCTGATGGTGTGGCGGTGATAGCCCCCGACGAATTGAGCGGCCACGTTCGGGCCGTGCTCGAAGCCGCGGTGAAGTCAGCCCCGTCCTAGCGCCACAGCCCGCCCTGAGCAGGCGACGCCAACTGTCCCTGCTCGATCCACCAATCGAAACTGGGTCATGCTCCCCTTCCTGGATGTTCACCCAGATGAATCCGGGTCATAGCAGCGAAGGCGTCGGCCAGCAGGCCGGCGACCACTCCGCCGGAAGGCTCTGCCTTTCGGCGGATCCAGTCCTAGGAAGGCTTGCGCGCCTCGCGACCCGAGGACGATTTGCTGTGGTCTCGGGTCATGATCGAATCGATCACCTCGTGACGGGACAGATAGGTAGTGGCCACTGCCTGGATCACTGCGGCGGCGGGCAGAGCGATCAGGGCCCCAACCCCACCAAAGAGGGCCGCACCCACCATCACCGTTCCGAAGGCCACAGCCGGGTGAAGGTCCATGGTCCGAGCGGTGATCTTGGGGGCGAACACATAGTTCTCTATCTGCTGGTAGATCAGTAGGAAGGCCAGGATCATGAGGGCATGGCCGGGGTCGTCCAGCAAGGCCACCAGGACCGGCAGAGCGCCAGCCAGGTAGGTGCCGATCGTGGGAATGAACTGGCTCACCAAACCCGTCCATAGGCCGAGCGCCAGCGCATAGTCGACGTCGAGGATCTCCAGGACGACGGTGGTGGCGACCGCTGAAGCGAAGGCCAGCACGCCCCGGGAGTAGATGTAGCCACCGGTCTTTTGGATGGCTATCTCCCATCCGTGAGCCACTCGTTCCTGACGGCTAGCTGGCAGAAAGGACAACACGCTCCGCCGGAACCGGGGTCCGTCGGCGACCATGTAGAAGGTGAAGAGGGCGATGGTGAACAGGTTGAACAGCAATCCCAGAGCAGAGATGCCCAGATCGAGCGCCCGGGTCCCCAGATCTGTGGCCAGACCCTGGACGTCTTCGCTCTGCACCTCCTTGACCAGTTCGTCGGTCTCGAACTCCGTGTCGAAGCGGTCGTTCACCTGGTGCTCGATGCGCTCGACCCGGTTGGGAAGGTCTTCGATGAAGTCGGACACCTGGGTGAACAACGCCTGTCCAAGCAGGATCAGGAAGGCCACAGTGGCCACCAGCGAGCCGACCATGACCATGCCCGTGGCCAGACCGCGCCGGATGCCGTGACGGTTCAGCCAGTTGACCGCCGGCTCGAGGGCGAAGGACAAGAACAGCGAAACCACCAGGATCACGAGGAACGACTGAAGCTCCTGGAGCAACCATCGGATGGTGACCAATCCGGCTACGCCGAAGAGAAAGACCACGATGGCTCGTGGCACCCAGGCCGGCATGGCGTCACCAGCTACGGTTCGGACCTCGGGCGTTGGACCCGTGTCGGTTGCCGCGGTCTCAGCCGGCGCGGTCGGTTCCTGCACGGTTCTGACATTGGCATGTCAGAACACTCGCCGGGGGGATGGCTCAGCCTCCCTGCATCTGGGCCACCCTTGCCTGCACCATCTCGTCCTCGACCGGATCGGTGAACCCGTCGGGGATCGGTAGGCCGTTGCGAAGCCGGTAGCGAGACAGCTCGAGAACCTCGTCGGCCTGGACGGTCTGGTTCCCGCGGGCCAGGTTCACAACCGTCTGGTCCTGACCTCGGTCAACGGCCTCGGCCGCCATGTGCATTCCGCCCAGGTGATGCTCGCTCATCAGCGCTATCCACAACGCGGCCGCTTCTTCGCCCGAGGCCTGGCGGAGCTGGCGCATCTGGTCCTCGGTGGCAAGGCCAGGCATCTCGTCGGGGGCCATGGCGTGACCCATCCAACCCATGACCGTGTCATCGGGCGCCGACCGATGACCGAACCGGTCCAGGGTGGCGTTGAACACCCCTTGGTCGAAGCGTTGGCTGATCACGATCTCCTGGGCGTACTGGAGCAGGTCGGAGTCGACGTCTTCCTTGCCCAACAAGAGCAGCGACATCTGGATGGCCTGATCGTGGTGCAGCGTCATGTCCTGCATGAAGCCCACGTCGGCCGAATTGAGCGGATCGCTCTGGCGACCTCCGACTGCCCAGCCGATCGCCCCGGCCAGGAACGCCACCGCCGCCACCAGGACGGCCAGCCGACCCGGCCCCATACCGCTGCGTGTCGTTTCCGTGCCGTGGTCGCCAGAGTGATCCATCGACGTCTCGCCCTCGGTGCTGCTCACGACGCTAGATCCTGCCAGAGCTGACGCCGTTGCCAGCTGTCACGTCCGTCACCGACCAGCACCGACGCGGCACTTCCGGCGACGTGTCCGACAACACGTTGACAGTCCCTACCTACCGGTAGGTAGGCTGCACGGAACACCGGTCTCCGACCCCTTGAAGTGAGATCCCATTGAGCATCCTCCACGGCATCGAACGGGCCCCCGAAGAGCGCGTCAACTGGAAGACCAGCTTCCCGTTCTTCTTGGTCCACGCCCTCGTCCTGCTCAGCTTCTGGACCGGCATCACCCGAACAGCCGTGGTGTTGTTCCTCGCCCTGTTCTGGGGCCGGATGTTCTTCATCACCGGGGGTTACCACCGGTACTTCTCTCATCGCAGTTACAAGACCAACCGGGTCTTCCAGTTCATCTTGGCCTTCGGAGGCGGATCGGCGGCACAGAAGGGTGCCCTGTGGTGGGCCAGCCACCACCGCAACCACCACCGCTACAGCGACACGCCCCTCGACCTCCACTCGCCGCAGAAGGGTTTCTGGTGGAGCCACGTCGGCTGGATCCTGTGCGACAAGAACAACGCCTGGAACCCCGACGACATCCGTGACTTCAACAAGTTCCCGGAGCTGCGCTTCCTAAACAAGCACGACTGGATCCCACCGTGGACCGTGGGTGTGGCGTCCTACCTGATCGGTGGCTGGAGCGGCCTAGTGTTCGGCTTCCTGGGTTCGACGGTGGCCTTGTGGCACTGCACGTTCTTCGTGAACTCGCTGGCGCACGTGATGGGCCGGCGCCGCTACGCCACCACCGACACCAGCCGCAACTCGGCCATCATCGCCTTCCTGACCATGGGCGAGGGCTGGCACAACAACCACCACTACTACCAGGCCGCCACCCGCCAGGGTTTCTTCTGGTGGGAGTTCGACGTCACCTATTACATCCTCAAATCACTGAGCTGGATCGGCGTGGTACGGGACCTCAAGGAGCCGCCGGCCCGGGTGAAGTCCGCAGCCCGAATCCGCGACGGCCAGTTCGACATGGGCATGTTCAAGGCCCATTGGGCCAAGGCCGGCGCCGCGCTGGCCAACGTCCGAGCCGGGGCCCGTGCCGGCGAGGTCGACGTCGACCTTCTGGCCCACGATCCCGAACTGGCCAGCCGCCGCGAACAGTTGGAAGACCTGATCGCTGCTCAGCGTGCTGCCCTGCACGAGCACGTGCAGACGGCCCTAGCCCATGCCGAGGAGCTCGGACGCCTCAGCCGGCGCCAAGAACGTCAGATGGGAACCGTCGACTGACGGTTCGAGTTGAACCGAACGGCTGAGCCCAAGGGCTGAGCCGTTCAGACAAGGGCCTACTCCAGGCCCTTCTCCAACTTGGTGAGGGCGGCTTCCTCGCTCACGTTCAGAGCGAAGCTCAGCTCAGACACGAGGATGCCACGAGCCCGCTCCAGCATGGACTTCTCCGCAGTGGAGAGACCCTTACCCTTTTCACGCAGGGCCAGGTTCCGAACCACTTCGGCCACCTGGTAGACGTCGCCTGACTTCATCTTCTCCTGGTGGTTCTTGAACCGGCGGCTCCAGTTGGCCGGCTCGCGAACGTCTCGCTTGGCGATCAGGCGGAAGAGGTCCTCCACGTCGGACTTGGAGATGGGCGGGCGCATGCCCACCTCCTCTGCCTTGTCGACCGGCACTGACAGGGTCAGATCACCGTGGACCATCTCTAGGACGAAGTACTCCTTGGTCTCGCCCTGATGCTCACGCTTGAGCTTCTTTTTGATGATGGCAGCGCCGTGGTGCGGGTAGACCACGCGATCGTTGACCTTGAAGGACATCTGGCTCCACTTCGATCCGTGCGATCCACGGATGGGGGCCTCCATTGTGCCAGACCGCCCGCCAACCCAGAGAACCCGATGAAGTTGCAGTAAGGGTGCAAGTTCATCGGTTCGTGCGTATTGTCGTGACATGTCCAGCCCCACCGCCGAGCCCGACGCCGAGTCCGACCCCGGACTGAACCCGTTCGAGCCCGGCTACTACGACAACCCCTACCACCAGTACAGCCGCCTGAGAGAACAGGCTCCGGTCCGCCGCACCCAGGGCGGGCCCTGGCTGATAACCCGGTGGGACGACGTCCACACCGTGCTCCGACGCCCCAACACCAGCGTCGACGAACGGCGACTTCCCGACGGTGGCTGGCGACGGGAGAGCCTGCTGGCCCTCGACCCCGATCGAGCCCAAAGGGCGAGCCACGCCATCTTGAACATCGATCCACCCGACCACACCCGGCTTCGACGCCTGGTGTCCAAGGCTTTCACCCCACGTGCCGTGGAACAGATCAGAGCCCGTACCGCAGAGATCACCGATCAGATCCTCGATGACCTAGCGGAGCGAGATGAGGCGGTCGACCTGATCGCAGAACTGGCCTTCCCGCTGCCGTTCACCGTCATCTCCGAGCTGCTCGGCATGCCCGAAGGAGACCGCGACCAGCTCCGGGCTTGGTCGCACACCCTTACCCAGGTGCTGGACCCACTGCTGCTGATGGCCAACGGAAAGGCCATCTTGGAAGCATCGGACCGGATGAACGAGGTGGTGACCGACGCGGTGGAATGGAAGCGGGGTCGAGATGACGACGACCTGTTGACCGCCCTGATCCGCGCCGAGGACGACGGCGACGTCCTGTCGGACCATGAACTGATCGACAACGTCACCCTGTTGTTCCTGGCCGGCCATGAGACCACGGTGAACCTGATCGGAAACGGCACCAACGCGCTACTCGACAACCGGGACCAGCTGGATCGCCTGAGGTCGGACCCCTCCCTCGATGCCAACGCCATCGAGGAACTGCTCCGCTTCGACAGCCCTGTCCAGTTCTCCCGGCGGATCGCCACCGAACCCTTCGAGATCGATGGCCACCAGGTCGAGGCCGGCCAGATGGTCATGACCGGCCTCGGCGCTGCCAACCGGGACCCGGCCAAGTTCGGCCCCGATGCCGACCGACTCGACCTTGGCCGTGCCGATGCCCGCGAGCACGTCTCCTTCGGCAGCGGCGTCCACCACTGCCTGGGCGCGGCCCTGGCCCGATTGGAGGGCCAGGAGGTGATCGGCCGACTGGTCCGCCGCTTCCCACAGATGGAGCGAGCCGGAGACCCCGTACACAACCAGCGGTTGATCCTGCGCGGCTACGACCACCTCCCCGTGTCACTCACCTCCTGACTACGGATCAGAAGGTTGGGGGTTCGAGTCCCTCCAAGCGCGCCAGCTGAATATCCCAGCTCAGAGGCGGTCCCCGGTCCCGGAGGCCGCCTCTTCCGCGCCTGGACCCAGGCGGGATTGCACCGGAATTGCACCGGGCGGTTTGTGCCGATTTGTGCCGATTTGAGCACTGCATCGGAACAACCGACGCGGAAACCTCGGAGCACTGACTCGCTCCGAGGTGTTCGGCGAGACGTAGCGACGGGAGTCCTAGGACGGGGTTGGTGTCAGCGCTTGGGCTGACCGCTCTGACCTCGAGAGCCACCGTTGTGGTCGTTGCTCCCGTTCTTGAACTTGGTGGATCCTCGTTGCCGCTGCTTCGCCTTGCGCTCGGCACTGCGGGCTTTGGCCTGCTCGCTTTTGTTGCTTCGGTCGCCCATTACGGGTCCTCCTGCTGTGGGGTTGTGTTGCGTCTTCTTGACGGACGACTTCTCACCGAAGCCGCCACGTACTGGCACACCGCAGCTAGATGGGAAGGCTCGGTTGGGCGTCCGTCATGGTGGCGTAGGCAGGAAAGGATTCACCGATGGCTCGACGCAGACACACGCCAGAGCGGATCAACCGAAAGCTCGCTGAAGGCCGGGATCTCCTGGCCGGTGGCATCGACCTGGAGGGGGTGTGCCACCAGTTGGGGATCGCCGAGTCGACTTGGGCCCGGTGGCTCTACCAGTACGGGGTCATGAAGACAGCCGACGGGAGACACCTCGACCTGGCCCGGCCGACTCGCGTGCCGGTCCTGGGCATCGACGTGGGGGAGTCCTGGTGGATCGGGTGGCGGAGGGATCGGACACGTCGTTCTTCGGTGATCGGCCGATGGAGACGCCAGCAGTTGAGGGTGCACTCGAAGCGGTAGCGGACCTGGTTGAGCTGTTCGAGTATCGGGTTCACATCGTGTCGAAGGCCGGACCCAAGATCGCGGAGTTCACGCGCCGGTGGCTCGGATCCCGCGGCGCGACCGGTGACGGAGCGATCCCACTCGGCAACGTTCACTTTGTACGCAAGCGCCCCGAGAAGCACCCGATCTGCGAGCAACTCGGCGTGACTCACTTCATCGACGACCGGCTGGATGTGCTCGCACACCTCGCCACAGTCGATCGACGGTACCTCTTCATCGGCGGACTCGGGGATCACGTAGCGCCTTCTCAGGTCCCGGACTGGGCGACAACCGTCGACGCGTGGCCAGGCCTGGTGGGGCTGCTCCGTCGTGACGTGGAACGGCGGAGCTCCGACGCTTCCTGACAGCCCGGCTCCTGCACTCCGCGACCCGTATTTCCCAGCGTGGCGCACGTACTCGCGTTCAACCGAGACCGATGAGCTGGTGGGCTTCTCGGTCGTCTCGGGTGCCGAGTTGGTCGTCTATGAGTGCCGATATCGAGTTGTTGCTTCCGCGAGAACGTGTTCGAGGGGAAGCGGTAGAGCAGCGGTTGCAGTCGACCCAGCTGTGAATCGTTGAATCGGGCCTCTCCGGGTGGCGAACCCAGGGGCCGATCCTCTGGCGCTTCCGCGCCCCCCGACTCCAACGGAAGTCACAACCGCTGAAAACACCTCCGTCATGGCTTCTCGGAGGTGGGCCGACCAGATCCACCCGGAACCTGTCAATAGGCGTTTGCCGGGGTTCTATGCGGATTGGATGGATGGCTTGTTGATCCAGGCCTTGGTGGGGACCTCGGCTGGGGTGGGGCGGCGGGTGAAGCGTTCGGGGTGAGCTGCGGCGGCGGCGTCGAGGACGGCCTGGCGGTGCTCGACGATGGCGGTGTGGTTTCCGTCGTGGAGGTCGGCGGGCCGCAGGTAGCCGATGCCGGAGTGGTAGTGCACGTGGTTGTACCAGTGCACGAACGATCGCATCCACGCTCGGGCGGCGGTGATGGAGTCGAACCGGTCGGGGTAGTCGGGCCGGTACTTGAGCGTCTTGAAGTGGGCTTCGATGAACGGGTTGTCGTTGGAGACCCGGGGCCTCGAGTGCGACTTGGCGACGCCGAGCTCGTTCAACAGCTCGGCGACGGTGCCGGCGATCATCGGCGACCCGCGATCAGCGTGGATGACGAGCTGGTCGCGGTCGACGCCGTAGCGTCGACATGCCTCGGCGATCAGGCGGCGGGCGTGGGTCTCGGACTCGGTTTCGTGGATCGACCAGCCCACGACCTTGCGAGAGAAGATGTCGATGATCGTGTACGCGAAGTACTTGACGCCCTTGGTCGGACCTCGAAGGGCGGTGATGTCCCAGGTCCACACCTTGTTCGGGGCGTCAGCCTCGAGGCGCGGGACCCCGTAGGCGCCGGCGCGTTGGTGACCGCCACGGCGCCGTTCGCGCACCAGTCCGCGTTCTTCGAGCACCCGGTACATCTGGCGTTCCGAACACAGGTAGGTGCCCTCATCAAGCAGCGTCGAATACACCTGCGCCGGCGCCAGGTCACAGAACCGCTCGCTGCACAACGTCTCGACGATCACGTCCTTCTCCGCAGCGGTGAGCGACGCAGGGTGCGGCCGCGGTGGTTGCCCGGTGGCACGCGAGGGCCGAACCGGCGCCCGACCCTCGCCTCGTTGGCGGCGGTGACGATAGGTCCGCTCGTTCACGCCGAACGCCGTACAGGACCGCTTGACGCCAACCTTGGGGGCGAACTCGGCGATCTTGTCGTCAAGGGCCTTCACGACTTCTCCTCGGCGCTCTTGCGGCGCATCGCCTGCAAGAGCGCCGATGCTTTTCCCTGCGCGTCGATCAACTCCTCAGCCGTGGCCAGCTTGTCTTCCATGTCGGTGACCTTCGCCCGCAACCGAGCAAGCTCAGCCTTGGTGGCATCGGCCTTCGGGCCCGGACGGCGCGCCTTCATCGCCTCCAACGCGCCCTTGTCGCGCTGGTCACGCCACGCCGCGATCAACGATGAGTACAACCCCTCACGGCGCATGATCTCGCCCCGCTCAGATTTCGAGTCAGCCGCGTCCAGCTCGGCCAGGACCTCCAGCTTGTACTTCGCCGGATACGACTGGCGGGCCGGCCGAACCTCAGGATCAGGACGCGACACCACGCCCTCAACGGTAGTAACAGACATTCCTCGTTCTCGTTCCTCGCCCTGCTACAACGAACCCGCCCTCACGAGCGGACACCCCTAGTCTGACAGAGAGGGGATTTGGCCGCGTTCGCCGGACGTGCACCCTTGCCGATCGAAGAACGTATCTACGAGATTCAGTGGTCGCACGATGGCGAGGAGTGGACGGCCACTGTCGGGGCCAGCCTTCGAGGCACCCGCACCCAAACCAGAAGGATCAACGGTGAGCGCCGTGAAGTGACTGATCGCCTCTCAGACGCTGCGCGGGTACTCGCGATCTTCTCTGGGGTTCCGTACGTGGTCGTGACTGATGCGCGACCGCTTGGTCACGGTCGCTCCCGCTGGAGCAACCCGTTCATGGCTGGCGATCCGGGACTCGTCCGCCGGTTCGATCCGCCGACCCTTCGGCCTTAAAGGATGTCCCACCCAAGGGATGAATGAGTCCGCTTCCCCCGCTACACAACAAGAGTGAGGTGATCAACCTGAATCATTCTGCAGAAGGCTCTACTAGGCTGAAGAGATCTTGAACTGAAAGGACGCTCACATCAGTTGGGAGTCTGGCTATGTCGGCCCCCATCTCATCCAACCGGTCGATGACCTCAACTATTGCCAACGAATCTAGGCCGATATCATCGAACAGCAGCGTTCCCCCATCGAAGTATTGCATCTCGATGCCGGCTACTTCGCAGATGAGTTCGGTGAGGGCTTGATAGGATGGACCGTCGAGCTTAGGGGCGCTGGGACTGTCGCGACCATCGAAGTGCCGCTGGTAGTCAGTTGCGAATATCGCGAATATGTCTAAGTCTCGGTATTCACCTGCCATCAGCAGATGCTGTGACAGATGGCCCTCGTGTCGAACGACCGGCGCCCAAGCTTCAGACTTGCTCAACATTGGAGCGAGGTCGGCTGGGACTTCAACTACCACCTTTCGCAGACCGACCGCCCCGAAAGCCTGATCCATCAGTGCGTGAAGCGCATGACCGGTTACCAGCTGGACTCCGGGGGTGCCGTGGATTGAAGTATGCGGACATGCTCGCCACCCGAGAACTATCGTCCATGCCGTAGAGACCTACATGTCCCACTAGAGCATTATCATTACGTGGATCAACCACGGCGTATGATGCTGCATACGATTCACTGATGAGTGTCGCGAAATCGTCCAGCGAAAGAACTCGTCCTCGCGTCCGCCACGTTACGTAGGCATCTGAAAGGTAAAGAATCTCGTATAAGGCGCGAGCCGGTACAAGATCTACGGGAATCAGAGTGGCAAGCCCTCTTGAGCCAGGGTATCTACCAGTGCTACCGAGAGTCATCGATTAGCTCGCTCACACGCTTGGGCGTCGTACTCCACTTGCATGCACAGACCGAACTCCAGGTCAGGATACTCCAACTCGCCCGTCCGACCGTCCGCCGTTCGATAGGTCAGCACTCACACCCACCACAGAGCCCGACGTTTCAGGATCGATCAGGCGTACTGGCACAACGATCGATGCGTCATTCTCCTCATCTGACTCCAGGAGGGCTTCCGCAATCGAGAACGGCGGCGCCTTCTGGTCATCGATCGCAGGAGGAATCCTATAGCCAGATAGGTCTTCAGCCTCGAATCTGGGAATCGGGAGACTGGCAGTTGGAGAGCGCGGTGGATCTCCAGGCAAGATCTGCAGCGTCAGGGATGGAGACTGCGGACCAACGATCCTTGGTTCTCCAAGGACAAGATTCTCGAGGTCGCCGAATTGAGCGGCCTTAATTTCTATAGGACCAGTGTCCTGGTTCCGCACGGTCAGCGCTACAGCAGTATGCCAGCCTGAGTCGTATGGCACTTGGTAGAAGGTCAGGTCGGAGAGCAGGCCGGTGAGGGCTTGCTCAGGGTCAAGAGCAGGTCCTGGCGGGGCCGGACTCGTGGTCGAAGGCGGGTTCCCGTTGTCCGCGCAGGACAACCCCATGGCGCAGACTGCGATAGCCAGCAAGGCTGGAAGAACTAAAGATCGAGTCCCTTTCAAGTGTACCCACGGACTCCAAACACTCCGTTGAGCGTGTCGGCGCCGTAACCTTTGATGTACTTGGTTGCACCACCCGGCGCGGCGGGGTTAGTCCAAGAACGTGTGATAGTCGAGCCGCTAGATGACGCTGTCGTGTAGCTCACTCCACCGGTCAACGAACCCGCACCGATCGAGACATCCACGCCTGCGCTGCTTGAGGATACCTTGCCTGCGCTGCGAGATACAAACTGGTTGGGAATAAGCGGGCGCGTGTATTGCCCATTGTCCGAGGGAGTCGCTTCCACTTCAACCGCAAATGAATAGCGTTACCCATCCAGCGATCGGGTTGCATCACATAGATGCTCGAGCCACCGGCTGGATTTGCGGGCGGAGTCATGTACCAGCAGTTGTCGTAGCGGACCCGTCGATAACGAATGTCTACGATCGCTGTGGCCTTCATTTTTCTTGCCGGTCTGGACCTGGTTGTGTCCTCCAGAAACGCCTGTTGAGGTTTGGGTCGCCATGGAGACACGGCCGGTGCCCGTGAAGGCGCCCGCAGTTCCTCCTACCTTGTATCCCCACTCTGTGGTGGTTGTATTCGATGCCTCGTAGCGGAAGGTGTGCGTAGGTGCAAACTCTTCGTGGTAGTAGTTGCCCATCTCCACCCATGTTGTGGAGAGAGCATCCACTACCGAGCCGCCGTAGCATGAGTACTCCGGTGGGTACGCGGCGCGTGCTACTCCTCCTGCCCCGCCTGCGGTTTCGAGAAGCTCTGGCGGCGCCTCCGTCATCACGATTGGGCTGGTGGGCACGCTCGTTGAGCGCCGTGCGGCAGCGTCCGTCAGATCGCCGCTTTCTGTTGGCTCTAAATCGGCGAGGGAGGTCTCCATCGCCTGATCGACCATCCATGTGCCTTCAGCCACACCCTTGGCGGCGTCTGTAGCCGTCGCAAGCTGGACGATGGTCATACCCATCCCGAACTGTCGACCATTCTGCGCGCTCGCAGTGATCATGAGACGGATCCGCCCGTCCGAGTCAGCGATGCTTTGGTACCAGTCGCCTGGCTCGGCTCGAACCGTGAAAAGTCCGTCGTCGCCAACCGTCGCCCGACCGACTTTGACTAGATCGATCCTCTTCCCGGTCAATCCCTCCTCAGTGATCCCGCCAGTCACATCCTCGGCATGAACCACGACGACGCTGTCCGGAGTTGCCCCGGGAACCGAGCCTTGCCAGATGATCGGGCCAGTGCCGCCACCTACGAGATCATTCGCCAGCACGTCCGTGCCAGAGACTGGTATCGGTATCTGGGCGTCTCCGGCTTCGGACGCCTGCACAACGCCCGTGGGAAGAACTGACGCGGCAGCTCCCAGCGCCAGTGCCCGTCGAAAGCGTCGAAAGTTGCTTACCGTTGTCCCCTGATCTCGCCGATTCTGATGCAGCGCCATCTGCGCCCGGCGTAAGGTAGGCCGGAAGTCTGACGGCGTCAAGGAACTTGCAGCGACGGCTCGAGATCGTGAGTGGACCGCTGCGTTCTAGGAGACTGCTGAGCAATCGGGGGCGGGCGGCTCGATTCGCGAAGCGGGCGGCGGTGGCGTAGAACGCGGGGATGCAGGGTTCGTCTCGGCTGGATCGTGAGCTGTTGGACGCTGCGGCGTTGTGCAGCCATCTGCTCGGGGAGGGGTCGGTGCACGCGTTCTTGGCTGAGCACCGTCATCGCCTGTTCCCCGATGAGATGTTCGCAGATCTGTTCCCGACCCGGCGTGGCCGCCCGTCGGTGCCTGCTGATGTGGTGGCGACGGTGATGGTGCTCCAGGCGCTGGAGGGCCGCTCGGATCGCGAGGCGTGCCGGGCGTTGCAGACCGACATCGCCTGGAAGGCGGCGGCGGGGCTGGCGTTGACCGACGAGGCGTTCCATCCGACGGTGCTGACGTTGTGGCGCAACAAGCTGCGGGCCTCGACGGCCCCGCAGCGGATCTTCGACGCGGTGAAGGCCGTGGTCGTGGAGTCCGGGGTGATCGCCTCCAAGCACCGCCGGGCGCTGGACTCGACGGTGCTCGATGACGCGGTGGCCCGCCAGGACACGGTCACGATGCTCGTCGCTCAGATCCGGCGGGTCCGCAAGCTGGTGCCCGAGCTCGCTGCGGTGTGGTTGCGTGAGCACAACCTCGAAGGCAGCCGCCCGCCTTGTGATTGGGACGACCCGGGCGATCGGGACCGGGTCGTCTCCGAGCTGGTTGATGACGCCAACGAGCTCGTGTGGGCCGCTGAGGACCTCGACCTCGACGACGCCCAGACCGACGCCGTCGCGCTGCTCGCGTTGGTCGCGGGGCAAGACGTCGAACCCGGTGACGGGCCCGGCCGTTGGCGCATCGCGCGGCGCACCGCCCCCGACCGGGTCATCTCCACCGTCGATCCCGAGGCTCGCCACGCCCACAAGACCCGGGCGTCCTACCGCGACGGCTACAAGGGCCACGTCGCCGCCGAGCCAGACACCGGTCTGGTCACCGCGTGCGACATCGGCCCTGGCAACGCCGGTGACGCCGAGGCTGCCCCCGATCTGATCGCGGAGGAACCGGCCGGCACCGAGGTGCTCGGCGACTCCGCGTACGGCTCCGGCGAGTTCCGTGACCACCTCCGCTCCCGGGAGATGAACCCGGTGATCAAGCCCCCGCCGCTGCGGCCAGCGGTCGCGGGCGGCTACACCCTCGACGACTTCACCATCGACCTCGACGCCCGCACCATCACCTGCCCCGAAGGCGTGACCGTCTCGATCACCAAGTCCGGCTCGGCCCGCTTCGGAGCCCACTGCGCCACCTGCCCGGTCCGGGCACGCTGCACCACCGCCAAGGCCGGGCGGGTCATCGTGTTGCACCCCCACCACGAACTGCTCGCCGCGGCCCGAACACAAGCCGACACCAACGAGTTCGCCGACACCTACCGGCAACACCGGCCGATGATCGAACGCACCATCGCCTGGCTCGTCAAGGACAACAACAGGCGTCTCCGCTACCGAGGCATCGAAGCGAACCGACTCGGATGGTCCCACCGATGCGCCGCGGTGAACCTCCGCCGGCTCCTCGCCCTCGGACTCACCCACAACGGCGGCTGGACCATCACCCCGGCGACCTGACGGCGACTCCGGGGACCTCCCGGCCCCGAACCGGACCCACCACCACGATCACCGCCCGCCCACCCCCGGAGCCGATGACCAAGAGCACCCTCAACAGCGACCCCGATCACCACCCCTCCGCGACCTGGCACGACTGAGACCCCGCAAGCGCCCTTGCTCAGCAGTCTCCTAGGTTCGGGCGCCGGCGATCCGCAGCAGCGCTGGCCGCTGAGCGCGCAAAGGTTGCCCCCTAGGGCGGTACAGGTCGAGGCTCAGGGCATCCGACGCTGACGAACTCACCACGGAACGTGTCAAGGGAGATGAGACAGCTTTACGCGGATTGGATGAGTGCTTCTCGGTTGGGTTCGTTGATCCACGCGACGTTGGGAAGCCTCGGTGGCGTGGGTGGTCGGTGGCGGAATCGGGCTGGGTTCGCGTTGTAGGCCGCGGTGAGCGTCTGGGCTCGTGCAGCGCGGATCTCGGTGGCGGTGCCGTAGTGGACCGATGCGGGGGTGTGCAGCCCGATGCCGGCGTGGCGGTGGACGTGGTTGTAGTGATCGAAGAACGCCGAGCAGAACGATCGGGCGTCGGCGATCGAACCGAACCGGCCGGGGAAGGCCGGGCAGTACTTGAGCGTCTTGAACTGGGCTTCGGAGTAGGGGTTGTCGTTGGAGACCGACGGGCGGCTGTGCGAGCGGGTGACGCCGAGATCGACGAGGAGCTGCGCGACAGGTTTCGAGGTCATCGATGTTCCCCGATCCGCGTGCAGGGTCAGCTGGTCACGGCCGACGCCCTGGGAGTCGAAGGCATCCGCGATGAAGGCTTCGGCGAGCTCTCCGGTCTCCGCTGCGGCGACGGTCCAGGCCACGACGTAGCGGGAGTAGATGTCGATGATCACGAACAGCTCGTAGTAGATGCCGCGTTCGGGCCCGGCGAGCTTGGTGATGTCCCAACTCCAGACTTGGTTCGGGCCTCGGGCGATGAGTTCTGGTTTCTTGCGGGCCGGGTGGGTGCGCTGTCGACGCCGTTCGCGGTTCTCCCCAGCGGCGGCGAGAAGCCGGTACATGGTGCGGATCGAGCACAGGTAGATCCCGTCATCGAGCAGCTGGGCCCACACCTGCGCCGGTGCCAGATCGCAATACCGCTCGGATCGCAGGACCGACAACACGTGCTGACGCTCGGGCTCGGTCAACTTGTTCGGCGGCGCCGGACGAGGTGGCGGCGGGCCCAGCACCGGCGGTCGGCGGCGACGCAGGATCGTCGAGCGGTTCACGCCCAGCAGCTCGCATGCCTTCTTCGTCGAGGTCGCTTCCTCGAGAGCGGGGAGGTGTTCGGCCGTCACGGCTTCGACCTGTTCTCGGTGTCCGCGCTCTCGGAGAGCTGCTCCAAGAGCGCGTGCACTTTTCCCGTGATCTCCAACGCGGTCTGCGTCTTGGCCAGCTCCCGCGACAGACGCTCGTTCTGGCGGCGGAGCCGCTCGAGCTCCACCTCCTCGGCCGAGCGTCGCTTCTTGGACTTGCGGGCCAAGCCCTCCCGGGCGCCCGCATCGGCCTGCTTGCGCCACTCCGAGATGTGCGAGCTGTACAGGCCCTCGCGGCGCAAGATCGCACCCCGCTGCTCCGACCCCTTCGGCCACGTGTCGTACTCGGCGAGGATCTCCGCCTTGTACTCCGCGGTGAAGGACCGTCGGGTCGGCTTCGCTGCCGGATCGATGTCGTCTTCGGTCACCCCTCCAGTGTGGGCGCGTCCGTTCAACGACACAGTCGTCAAGGTCATGGTTCTGATGGTCCTGTCTCGCCCCGTCGGGTCAGATGATCGGGTACCGCAGGTGAAGCTCCTATAGATGTCAAGCGGCAGTTTCGTTGAGCCAGTCGCGGGCTTGGTAGGCGAGGTCGTTGCTATAGGTGAGGCCGCGTTCGAGGGTTGAGATCCGGGTTGGGGCGACGTTGAGGGCGTTGGCGAGCGCGGTGAGCGTGATCCGGGCTTGGAGGCGTTGCTGACGGATCTGGTGGCCGGTCGGTAGGTCGGTGGGCGGGTTCGTGATGACGTTGTAGATCTCGCGGGCGACGAACCGTTTCAGGCAGCGCATGATCTCAGGGATGCTCTTGCCTTCGGTGGTGCGGCGGGCGACATAGGCCCGGGTTGGCGCGTGGTAGCGCATCCGGACCAGCACGATCGTGTGGAGCGCGTTGTTCGCTCGGCGATCGCCGCCGGGGTTGAGTCGATATCGGGTGGTCTTGCCCGATGACGCCGGGATCGGGCACGCCGCGCAGAGCTTCGCGAACGCGGCTTCCGAGCCGAGGCGTTCGGGGTTGTCTCCGACGGTGGTCAACAGCTGCGCGGCGACGTGGGGTCCGACACCGAACGTGCCGGCGAGCGCTGGAGCGGCCTGGCCGACCAGTTCGTTCATCCGACCTTCGAGCTCGGTGATCTGGTCGTCGAGGAACGCGATCTTGGCGGCGAGGGTCTTGAGCGCGAACCGCACCTGGGTCTCGACGAGATCGTCGTAGTCGTTACGGAACCGGCGGGCGAGTTCGAGCTGACGCCGAAACGACACCGAGCCGAGGTGTTCCCGCAGGTCAGCGGGGGCGGTGACGAGAAGAGCTTTGAACTGGTTGATTGCCCGTGTCCGGTCACGAGTCGCGCCGTAGCACACGATCTCGATGGCCCTGATCGCCTCGGCGGGACCATCGGCGGTCTTGGGCACGCCAGCAGCTCGTCCCGATATCACGGCCCGTGCGGCTGCCTCAGCATCGAGGGGATCGGACTTGCCATCGAACCGGCGGGCCCTGCGATCCGGCCGGTCAACCTCGATCACGGTCACGTCGTTGTCACGCAGCGACCTGGCCAGACCGGCACCCCACGCCCCGGTGGACTCGACACCGACCGCGTCCAACGTCCCGAAGCCGCTCATCCACTCGCGCAGCGCCACATAGCCCGCGGTGTCGGCGGGGAACTCGGCCACGGCCAGCCGCCGGGCTGTTCCGCTCTCGAGCACCGCGGCGACATGGACCTCGCCGTGGGTGTCGACACCGCCGGTGACGTGGCGGTCCTCTGCTGTCATCATGGTCGTGATCCTTCGGTTCGGTTCCAACGGGACGGAGGGTCACGAGACCGGGAGGACAAGACAGCCACGAGTCTGCGCCAACAGGCTCCTATGAGGTCACTCTGAACGGTCACGATTCCCAGAACGGTGGTCCCGCGAGAGACAGGCCGACGATTCACCAAAAGGACACGACGGTCAGTCACACCGAGGGTCAGACCCGAAGCCGCGGGACCACCTCTGGGAGTCTCCTCCACCCGTCCGGACCGGGCATGTTCATCATGGCTGTCACACCTCACCCTGGCAGACAGGGCCACGGCCCGCGAGAACTTGCCAGCGCCGGGAACCCTGCGCCGAGCCCTAACGTCCAAGCGGTATGCGGGTTCGAGCGCTACTGATGCTGGCCGTGTTCGTCGTTTTGGTCGGCGGTTGCACTGACGCCGATGACGGCCCATCAGGCGGATCGCCTGAGATCGACGAACGCTCCGCTTCGTCTACGACTACCGAAGGAACCCAGACCACCGCAGAGCCAACCTGCGAGGAGACCGAGGCGTTCGCATCCACGCTGACAGATACAGGGGTCAACTACGACTACTCGCCGACGTCGTCGCCGGCCGCGTTGGGGGCAAAGGTCGACGTGGTGTTCGGGGCGACCCTCACCGGGACACTTGGACAGGTAAGGAGCGCCGACCACCAGGAGTACGTGTCCTACTAGGTCGAGGTGACCCGCGTGGTGGTGGGATCCGACCTGGTATCCGTCGGTGATCGTGTGAACGTAATGGTGCAGATCAGCCCCATGTTCGCGGGCGACGAGAAGTATGCCGAGGCCGCCCGCCCGGGCATCGAGGCCGCGATCTTCGGGTACAGGATCGGCCCCGCCGACGGTTGGTTCGCATCCGTCGAGGGCTTCACCGTCGCGTGCGAGGGCGGCCCGCTGATGGGCTGGACCGGCTTCCGCAACGCGTGGGCCGATCTGACTTCGGTGGACGAAGTACTTGACGCTGCCGGTTCAGGGGGACTCGACGGACCGGTCGTCCACGCACCACCAGCGGATCGCACCGAGACCAATGAAGCACTGATCCAGGGCACTCTCGAGCTAGACGACAAATGCCTCTACGTGGTTTCAGTCGATCCTGCCGCTCAGCGCTACCCCCTCGTCTGGCCCTACGGCACCTACTGGGAGCCATTCGGTCCCTCGGTCCATTCGCCCGACTTCCCCGCCATCGCCGTCGGCGACGAGTTCACGGCGGGTGGAAGCTTCGGGTCTGATCCCGCGGCGCTGGGTCTCCCGCCCGCCGCCGTGGAACACGTGACGTCATGCCTCGACAGTCCCACCTCGGAGATCGCCTACGTCCAAACCGTCGAAGGCGACTGACCAGGACCTGCGCTCTCTGCTGGTGTTCAGAAGCACTCATCGAACTCGAAACCGTCGACAAGGCCCGAGACGCTGTCGGCGAGATCCTCTCCATGCACATCGACACGATCGCCCCTACCGGCGCGGTCGATTGCGGCCTCGTGCGAGTTGAGGGCCAGTCGCCACTCGACCTCACGGCCCAGGGGTTCGACCTGTCGGAGAGCAGCGAGAACCCCTCGCCTCAAGGCGAGCAACCTGCGACGCGTCCTCTCAATTTCGGCCTCGAGCTCCATGTCCGACTCGAAGCGATCGGCGCTGGATGGGTCAAAGAGCTCGTCGAGTTCCTTCCCATGGTCCATGCATATGCGCTTCGTTCGCTCCTCAAAGGCGGCGCCGTCCAGGGACTCCACCGTTCGAGCCGAGTTGCCTCCACAGGCAGACATCGACATCGACGCTACGACGGCAACTGCCGTGATCCTGCGCCGACATGACCCGGAACTGCGACCTGTCCGACCACTCACCCGCTCACGCTCCCACTGAGTCACCTCATCGAGCGTCGGAACCTAAGTCATGGACTCAGCTTACGAACCCTTGGCCAGCAGGGCTGAGCGTCCGAATCTGACCCGCCAGGCGATCAGCGCTCTGACGCTCGTCACCAGGTCCCGAATCGACTACCGCTATCTGAACGTCGACTTCCCGTTGTTCGCCGTCCACCAGCTCGACGGCGATGTTGACCAGGTGACTCGACGCGCCGTCCAGCCACTTCCCTGCCGGCAACTCGGACTGCAGGCGCCCCTGGCTCAGTCGGCAGCTGCGGCGTGCACGCGACGTCGAGGTAGTGGCGGAGGGCCCTGCGGATAGAGTTCGCTCGTCGTGAGTTGTTCGGTCGCGGCGCTCCTCGACCGCAGACTTGAGTTCTGGGTCGAGGCGTACCGGGACGACCTCGGCAGGGCCGGAACCGAGCAGCGGCCGTCCCCGACGACGGGTCTTCAGTGTTTCCGTGTCGTACTCGCGGTGTTCGACCTCGACGGCGATCGCGTCGATGTCGACGTCGGTCAACCGTCGGCCGGTAGTGGTGGTGTAGGTCTTCGGCTTCGTCATGAGTCGCCCTCTGTGGGGAGCAGGTCGTAGAAGGAGCGGCGTAAGGGCATCGCGTGGATCACGAGATCGCTTCCAGGCAGCTCGAGCCAGATGATCTCGAGCAGGTTGCCGGCCCGATCTGGTCCGATGGCCAAGACCCGGGGCGGGTCTGATTCGGGGTCGAGATCCGCAACCACGAGCGCGTGCACGACGGCATGCTCGATGTCGTCATCGTCCACCCCGTGCTTTCGAGCTGAGCGGTGGATCTCCACACACGCTAATCGTATTACGATATTGATGCCTCGGGCAAGGGGTCACCCAGCGCTTGGAGCGCTCAGATCCAAGTCGACCATGTACGCGCGTGACTCCTCGATCAGGTCCACGACCTGCGCGTCTTGAAGGACGAGTGGGGCCGACTCGTCAGGGGAGGGATGGTTGCGCGCCACCCACCCGTTCTCGCCTGGCTCGAACAGGTAGTAACCGACGGGGTGAACCTGCCGGGGACACTCGCCGTCGGGTTGACGAACAGGAGGTATGAACGGCCTTCCTCCATCCGAAGGAACGGCACCGCCGTATACACCTCGATCTCATCGAACTCCGGACCGAGGAACGTGCGACCGACATCGATCACGGTCACCGCATAGTCCATGTCGAACTCACCGCGCTCGACGTGCACGGAGGTGGCGGTTCCGGACACCACCACCCCACCGCCGTTCAAGACGTCGACGCCTGCGAGCATGGCACCCTCTCTCGTGATCGCATCGGGCGCACGATGGAGCGCATCCGCCGGGATGCTGGTCGGTGAGCTGGTGACTGAGCTGACCGGCTCGGAGTCTTGGCTCACCCGTTCATCGCCTGATGACGACGGGGTCGTTGCGTCGGCCGACGACGACGGAACCGCCACGCCACTGTCACCTGCACTGCACGACAAGCCGACCAAAGCCACCACGGCCGCAGCCACACCAGAAATCGAGCGACTCGCACGCTTGCCCACGATGCGCCGACGATAGTGCGGACAGATCACAGTCCTGGCTACCTGCCGAGCGTCTCTTCGAGCACGATGTCGTTGCTGGAGAGTTCGATCGCCTTGTCGACCACCGTTTCGATCTGCGGCAAGTGCCCGTCCGGGTCGACGAAGGCCACCTGCACGATGATCCCGGTCTCGGAGTTGGCGAGGGCCACTCCAACGCGATCACCCCCGGAGGTGCTGACCCACGCTTTGCCGACTTCGGTGTCGATGACCGGCAACTGCGCATCGTCATGTTCTTCAAAGAAGACGGCAGGCATGCCGTGGTAGATCGTGGCCTCGTATCCAGCACGAGGGCTCTCACGGTTGATGTCGTCTGATCGCAGTGGTTCACCGTCAGGCGCTGTTCGGTCTCGACGCAAGATCTCGAACTCTGAAAGGTTCAACACCGAGGCGATCTCACGGGCATAGGGCGTCTCGGTGGACAGCACCGTCGGTGAGCCTTCGAGGTACTGCGAAGACGTCACCGGTGGTTCGCCGGGTTCTTGGTCAGCGGAGGGCGAACTCATGCGGTGCCGGCACCTTCTACGACGACCTCATCGGAATCGCCGCCTCGCCCTACGTTGATCGCCACCGCTACTCCAGCCACGACGACGAGGCATGCAGCGACCAAGAATGCACGCCGCCGGCTCGGGGGGCCGACCCGCAGATTCAGGCGAAAGCGCGTGACTTTCCGCAGCTCCAGCGTTCGTCGAGACGTGGTCGATGTAGCGGGCAAGCTCGTCGAGGTTCACTTGGTCACTCCCAGATTCTTCCTGAGGCGGGTGAGCGCCCTCCGACCGTGGGTCTGGACGCTGCCAACAGAGATCCCTATGAGATCGGCGACCTCCTGGTTCCGATAGCCGAATGCGTGCACGAGCACGACGCACAAACGTTGTCGCTCGCTCAGTCCTCCGAGCGCAGCGACGAGGCCAGGCTCGATGTCGGGGATGCCGGCTACCACTGGCGACGGGAACAGTGGCGCTGGCGGACGACGGTACGCCGCGAGTGCTCGCTGCCGGCCAACGGT
Organism: Microthrixaceae bacterium; assembly: GCA_016702505.1. NCBI lineage: Bacteria > Bacillati > Actinomycetota > Acidimicrobiia > Acidimicrobiales > Microthrixaceae > Microthrixaceae bacterium. The sequence goes on along the minus strand of JADJDU010000014.1, from coordinate 3,647 downwards.
GAACAGATACCCGCCAGGGTTGTCCATCGCCAAGACCCGGTCCCGATGCTCCACGAGATAGAGGAGTGCATCCGACAGCGCCTCCGCACCGAGCCGAGGACCGAGTGCAATCGTGAACGCGCGACGAAGCACCGCCACCATCTCGTCCTCACAGGCTGGTTCGCTGGCCTCTGCACGGGTCGCGCTCATGGAGCCTCCTAACCAGGTAAAGGCTCGAGAGCGCCAAATTGCAGACAAGAAGTTGCAGACCATACGAGAAGCCGCTCAGGCCGAAGGCTCCCGAGCGGATCACCCGCGCCGCGGCTCGCCGGGACCCCCAGCCACGGTGCCACCTCGAGCCCCGCGCGAGGCGGCGGCCAGCATCGCGACACGTTCAAGCGCCGAGCTGGCGAACACCCCACGCCGTGGGGTTCAATACAGCAACGAAGTTATCCACACGGTCTGACCTGCGGTTTTCCGGTGTCGGAGGGGGGACTTGAACGCCGGGTTCTTGGTGACAAGGCGTACCGATGCGTCCCTATCCGTGCAGCTCAGAGGCGGTTTTCTCGCGGGCCTCGTGCCAGTCCGTGACCGTCAGAATCACCCTGTTTCATCGTGTTCGCGGACAAGGTGATGACAAGTCGGACACCGGAGTGACGATCATTCGTCCGTCGCTGTCGGCCGTCTGGCGTCCGCTCCCCCGCCCGACTCGCCGCCCTTGTCATCAAGTTGTCATCACCCCGGTGCATCACGGCCACGGCGCCCCGAGGGCCTTGGCCACGGTGCTGAGCTTCAGGACGAGGCGCCGAGGTTGGCCGGGAAGTGCCTCGAAGTCGTGGCGCTCGTAGAACGCTCGGGCCTCGTCGTCGATGGCATCGACGAGCACGACTCGTCCTCCTGCGCGACGGGCGGCGTCGAGGATCGTTGCGAGTGCGTGGACGAGAAGGTCACGGCCGAGCCCACTTCCGTGCATCGTGGAATCGAGGGCGAGCTTGGCCAGGAGGATCGCCGGAATCTGGTGGGGTGCGCCACGAGCGAGCCGCGGTGGGGCGTCGTCGCGCATGAGGAGGTGAGGCGCCAGAGTGAAGTTCTGGACGCACTACTGGACCCACGAGACGACAGTCTTCCCAGAAGAAGCAGTCCGGAAGCGAAAGGTACCGCTGGCTCTCGACCACACAGCCGGGAATGCCTTTCGCAAGCGTGGGGTCCGGCCGGGCGATGCGGTCTACGTCGTGTCCTACCACCGAGGCGTTATCCGTCTCCTTGGACGCATGACAGTCGAGCGGGTGGTCGACCAAGGCGAGGCCGAGAGCGTCTTGGGGTACGAGCCGTGGAAAGCAAGCGACCACCTCTTGGCGGTTGCCGGAGAATCCACCGACCACTATTTCGACGTGGTCCTGACAGCGGACCAGGTCAACGAACTCCGGTTCGTGGGACACGGCGGCAAGGTCGTGGGAATCAAGTTCAACCGCCGAGGAGATCCCGACCAGCAAACGCTGCGATCAGTACGAGAGTTGACCGCGGAGACGGCCAGCTTTCTCGACGAGGTCCTCGCGGAGCGGGCCCGTTCCTAGGGCTAGGCCCAGCGGATCTGCATGTCGTTGGAAGCCCGAGGTTCGTCGCAACGAGTTCGGTTGGATCTCTTGGTGCCTCGTTCAGGTTCGTTCAGGCTCGCGTCTGAGTCGATTCGCAAACCACCGAGCCCTTGATCAACAGGTTCAGTCCTCGACGCTGAAGACAGCGCTCAGGCCGTCGTCGGGGTGATAGGTCCAGGTGACGCGTGACGGTCGGTCGCGGCCTCCCGTGTACCGTCGAGCGCCCGTGCCTGGCCGATCCGAGACCTCACCGCTGTTGGGAAATCGAGGTCGTCGAGAAGTGCCTCGAACCAGTCCAGGGCATCGCCGTAGACGAACTCGATGTTGACCTCCAGTGATGTGGCGTCGCCTCGGTAGTCGACGTCGTTGTCGTCCACGTCGATGGCTCGTGCGACCCGGAACAGATCGGACGTCGATCGGCCTCGGCTTGGCGGGCCTCCTCAGTTGCTTCGAACTCGTCAACCTGGCGCTGCAGCCGGTCAGCCCGCTCCGAGGCGTTCGACCACTGCCACGAACTGAACACGAGCCCGACGATCAATAGCCCGCCGACGGCGAGAAGAAGTGGGGTGCGGCCCCGCCCATTCGACTTGGGTTGGCTCGGGCGCATGGATGGCGGCGGTCCTGCCACGGGCGAGCTCGGCGGTTCGGTTGGAAACGACGGGTGGCTGTCGTCATCCCAAGAGCTATTCACGGTCCCCTCCTTGATCACGAACACCGAGTGGTACACGCCAGCCGTGACGGCAGGCCCGAAACAATTTCATCCAGGCTCGGATGCGATCTACCGACCTTGGGATCCGTTTCACCTGGTCAGAGAGCTGCGGCCTGCCGTTTGAACGGAGATGCACTCCACCGGGCGCATGTTCCATAGCAACCACATCACTAGCGAGCCCAGACGGCTCGAAGGAGTAAGTCCATGAACTACTACTGCAAGGATCACGACCCGGTCGGTGCGAAGAAGGCCGACTCCGAGCCGGACGACCAGAGGCGTTGCGCTGGCGGAACCATCCCGCTGACCGGGAGGCTACATAGCAGCCGTTGGACCGATGGCGTCGCTGGAGGACCCCGACGTGCCTGACCGAGCGATGAGGTCCTTCGACGACGACTGATCCCTATCGCAGCGGGGCCCGCTCAGGTGTTCACCTGGGCCGGCCCCAGTCTGACCGCCTACAGCGTGACGCGCGACTTCCCAGGTTCAAGTCCGGCTGCACTGGCCCGACGGCCAACGCTACGGCCTGCGCTTGCAGAAGCTGCCTTGACGGAACTTACCGCAGCCCAAAGCCAAGTGGCACAAGCAATCAGGCCTGATGCAATCACCATTAGGGACTGTATCTCGCTCTCGGTCATCTGTGAGCGCTGTCCTCAATCATCAGTCCGCCCAAGACGAAAGCACAAGGCATAGCGCCTGGGAAAACCATGGTCAACAGCCATGCTCGACGATCTTTGCCACCGCGTTGTTCTTGTATCATAACCTAATCACCGGTGCTGGAGATGGCTGCCAGTATCGTAATACCACACATGAATGCGAATGCGATGACGATCGCATAGATGAACAACACCAGGGCGGCTATGCATAGGACTACAATCATGCCAATTGTCTGCAAGATGGCCTGTCCGACGTCTTCTGCAGTCACTGAAACTGGCCCGAACATTAGTAAGGTCACGGTCAGGTAGACATTGGCAATGAAGGCGATCGCTAGCCCGATACCAAAGAATCCGCGCCAAGTATTAGCCGAATCGGGAACTTCACAGCCATCGACGTTTCTTGTGAACAGTGCTTCAATCGCATCCATGGTGGAGACTGACTCTACGGAGCAGCGACCGAAGAGACCTTCATCCTCCAATACTCCGGCTCGGTAGCCCTGCCCTGCAGCGAGAATGAGGAGGGGGGGTATGACGAGCCATAGAAGGACGAGTTCGATGACGAGAAGCGGTCGAAGCTCTCGGTACCTTCTAGCCTCATCTATCGAGAACGCTATGGTCACGCCAAACCTCCCCCCCCCAGAAGGGTCCAACATACCACTTGGCCCGCGAGGGGCGCTCTAGTAGTTGAAGCTAGCGCTCGCCAACTATCGG
>JADJDU010000013.1 GCA_016702505.1 Microthrixaceae bacterium | reverse complement strand
ACGATGCCGTCGCCGACCTCGATGTCGGTGTTGTTGGTGAGCACGGGCTTGTCGATCTTCACCGACAGGCGGGCGCCGATGTCACGGCCGTCCTGGGTGGTGCCGAGCATGATGAGATCGGGAGCGTCGCCGCCCTCGATGGCGGCGGCCAGGGCCGCTGCCACGTACACGCCCTGGAGCTTGCCGCTGAGGTCGCCGGTGGCCAGCACCTTGGAGGCGCCGTGGGCGCCGACGGTGGCGGCGATGGCGGCACCGTCGCCGCCGGTGAACACCTCTACGGTGTCGGCGATCTCACGGGCCTTGGCGAGCATCTCGAGGGTGATAGGAGCAACGCCGTTGTCGGTGGTCTCGGCGTGGACCCAAACCTTGGAAAGAGCCATGTTCTTCGTTCCTTTCTCGGGTGGGGGTCTCAGAGGACCTTGAGGCCGTCGAGGAAGTCGACGATCTTTTGGGCGGCGGTTCCGTCGTCTTCGAACACCTCACCGGCCTCACGGGCGGGAGCGGCAGCGACGTCGACGATCTCCTGGCCGGCACCAGACCAGCCCACGAGGGCCGAGTCGATGCCGAGGTCGGAGACGGTGACCGTGTCTACGGGCTTGGACTTGGCGGCCATGATCCCCTTGAAGGAGGGGTAGCGGGGCTCGACCACACCGGCGGTGACCGAGACGAGGGCGGGCAGCGGTGCCTCGACCTCGTCGTAGCCAGCCTCGGTCTGGCGCTGCACCTTGACGGTGCCATCGGCGATCTCGACCGACTTGGCGAAGGTGATCGACGGAAGGTCGAGCACGGCGGCGATCTGCTCGGGCACGGTGCCGGTGTAGCCATCGGAGGATTCGGTGGCGGCCAGCACCAGGTCGGCGCCATCGACGCGCTTGATGGCGGCGGCGAGCACCTTGGCGGTGTCGAGCGCTCCGGCGCCCTTGAGGGCGTCGTCGGAGACCAGCACGGCCTTGGCGGCACCCATGGCCAGCGCGGTACGAAGGCCCGAGACCTCACCGTTCGGGGCCATGGAGACGAGGGTGACCTCGCCGCTGCCGGCCTTGTCCACGAGCTGGAGAGCCATCTCGACGCCGTACGAGTCGGACTCGTCGAGGATCAGCTTGCCATCACGCTTCAGGGTGTGATCCGCGTTGAGCGCGCCGGGGTCGGCGGGGTCAGGGATCTGCTTCACACAGACGACGATGTTCATGGCTGGTGAGTTTGTACGGCCGGACGAGGTCGGACAAATCGGTCTGCCCACCGCTTCCCGCCTACGGTTCGCACCGGTGAAGGTGCTGTTGCTGGTGAACCCGTTCTCATCGTCGGTTACTGCTCGCACCCGAGTGGTTATCCGCAAGGCACTGGCCGGCGATCACGACGTCGAACTGGTCGAGACCGCCCGCCGCAACCACGCCACCCGCCTGGCTCAAGGGGCGGCCGCCGACGGGGTCGAGGTGGTGGTCGTACTCGGAGGCGACGGCACCGTCAACGAGGCCGCCAACGGCCTGGCCGGTAGCGCCACAGCTTTGGCCGTGCTACCGGGGGGATCCACCAACGTCTTCGCCCGCACCATCGGCCTGCCCAACGATCCGGTGGAGGCCACGGCCATGACCCTGGAAGCGTTGGAGGCCGGTTCCATCCGTCGGGTGGGGCTGGGCGTGGCCAACGGTCGCTACTTCTGCTTCCACGTCGGTCTGGGTTTCGATGCTGCTTTGGTGGAACAGGTGGAGAAGCGGGCGGGCCTGAAGCGCTGGGCCGGACACGCCCTGTTCATGTACGCCGGCTTCGACACGCTGGCCCGCCACTACGACCGCAAGCACCCCCACTTCTCGGTTCGCTATCCCGACGGGGACGGGGTGGACGACGGCTACTTCGCGGTCTGCTGCAACACCAACCCCTACACCTTCATCGGCAACCGGCCCTTCGACATCGCTCCCGATGCGACGCTCGACAACGGGCTGGCCATGGTCACCGTTCGATCCCTACGCGCCGACAGGGCCATGAGGGTGATGTTCAAGGCACTCCAAGGCCATGGCGCGCTGCAACGTGATCGGTCTGTCCACTACCGCAGCGACGTGGACGCGGTGGTGGTCGAGGGACTCGGGGGACGACCGTTTCCACACCAGATCGACGGTGACTACCTGGGCGAGATCACCAGGGTGGAGCTGCGACACGAGCCCGAGGTGCTCGACTTGGTTCTACCCGTCGACGAGGGACCCGATCGGCAATAGATTCCGGGCGTGGCGCACTGGAACCTGTACAACGAGATGAGAGTCCAAGAGGTCCGGGGTGGCATTCAGCAGGATCGGATGGCCGCCGACAATCTCCAGGGCCGCCAGCGAGACCGACTCGATGACATGGAGGAGCGGTTCGACCGGCTCCTCCTCCTGACCGAGGCGATGTGGGAACTGCTGTCCAAGCACCTCGGGTTCACCGACGAGCACCTGGTCCACATGGTGCGCACCCTCGACGCCAGCGACGGCCAGATCGACAACCGGGTGACGCGTCCGGCCCGGCCCTGCCCGCAATGCCAGGCCGCGGTACCTCGAGACCGCGCCACCTGCCAGTTCTGCGGGACCGAGGTCCCGGGCTCGAACCTGTTCGACCAGGCCTGACCGCCCGTCTCCTCACAGCCCGAGCTCGTCCAGGACTGCTCTGGCCACATCGGGCACGTCGGTGCACAGTCCATCGACTCCGGCATCGATCAACGCCGCCATGTCCGCGGGATCGTTGACCGTCCAAACGTTGACCTCCAGACCCACGGCATGGGCGGCGTTGAGGACGGTGGCGTCGACCACCGGGTACCACAGGTGCGCGGCGCGGTGCCCACCCGATGCAATCGCGTCCATCCATCCGGCCCAGTCGCCGTCGTTCAGCCCGGCATCGGTGGGCTGGTAGCCGAGCATGGCGGTGGCGATGGCGGGATCCAGTTCGCGGATGAGGTCGATGGTGGGCCGGTGAAAGCAGGAGATGAGCACCCCGGCCTGCTGGCCTCGCTGACCGACCAGCTCGACCACCTGGCGGGCCACCGTCTCGGTCTCGTCGAAGTCGGCGTCGCCCGGGAAGTTCTTGATCTCGATGTTCACTGACAGCCCCGCGGCGGCGTCGAGCGCCTCGTGCAGCTCACAGATGTAGGACGGGAGGTCGCTGCGGGTCAGCTCGCAGATCACCCGGCCATCGGGGAGCTCGGCGTCGTGGTTGACGACGATGTGGCCATCGCTGGTCCTGCGGGCATCCAGCTCGACCCAGTCGGCACCCAACTCGGCGGCGAGGCGGAAAGCCTCGATCGTGTTCTCACGGGCGGCAGCCGAGGCCCCTCGATGGGCGATCACCTTCACCATGACACCGAGTTTGTCACCTACGACCCACACCGGTCTCCGCCTGTGACCTGCGGTTTCTCTCCGTGACAGCCGGAGGGTGACAAAGAGGTGAACGATTTGTGAAAAAAGTGCTTGCAGGAGTACGCAACGGCCGGTACCGTGGTCGTCGCCGTCCGAACCCCCCACCTGCGCTTTAGCGGTCGGAACGGCATGTGAACCGAGTCACGAGCTACCCGCCTGGATCGTGACACCCAACCTTGGAGGCACCGTGGCCCTGAGCTCCGCTCACCTTTTGACGCTCACGATCGAGTCCGACGAATGGCGCCGCACTGCGGCTTGTCGTGACACCGACCCCGATCTCTTCTTCCCGGTCGGCACCACCGGCCCCGCCATCGAGCAGATCGCCAACGCCAAGGCCGTATGCAACCAGTGCGACTCCAAGGCAGCCTGCCTCGAGTTCGCCATCGCCACCAACCAGGACTCCGGCATCTGGGGCGGCACCTCCGAGGAGGAGCGCCGTCAGCTCCGCAAGAAGCTGAACAACCGGGCCCGCCGCACCGCCTGACCATCCCTCTCCGCCCCGGTGGGGGGCGATAACCTCCAAGCTAGCTGTCGCCTCGATGCCGACCCTCCGGGGTCGGCATCGTCGCGTCCGGCCGACCTCCCAACCTCAGTTGGCGAAGGTTTCCAACGGTACGCCCACGGTGATGGACGTTCCGTACCCAGACTCGGGAACATCCAGGTCGATGCGCCCCCGCAGATCCGACTCCACAAGGGCTCGGACGATCGACAACCCCAAGCCTTTGGCCTTGGCGATCTCAAAGCCCTCGGGAACCCCCACTCCGTTGTCGACCACTCGGACCACCAACTCGGACTCCGACCGTTCGAGCTCGACGCAGACCCTCGCCGGCACGGCTTGTCGAGCTGTGGCCGGAAAAGCGTGATCAGCGGTGTTCTGGAGCAGTTCGGTGAGGACCACCGCCATCGGTGTCGCCACCTGAGCTGGCAGCGTGCCCGCGTCTCCAACCACCTCAAAGGTGATGGTGCGTTCGGGTGAGGACACGGCTTCGCTCACCATCTGCACCAGTGGCCGCATGATCTCGGTGAAGGCCACCTCCTCTCCGGCCTCACGCGACAGCGTCTCGTGCACCAGGGCGATCGACTGGATGCGACGTACCGACTCGGTGATCGCCCAACGGGCTTCTTCGCTGTCGGTTCGACGACCCTGCAAATGGAGCAGCGACGAGATCGTTTGGAGGTTGTTCTTGACCCGGTGGTGGATCTCGCGAATGGTGGCGTCCTTGGACAGCAGCAGGCGGTCCCGGAGGCGGACCTCGGTGACGTCACGGAACAGCACAACCGCGCCCGAAACCCCCGCCGAGTCGAGCATGGGGATGCACTTGAGGAGAATGATCACCTCACCTCGCTCGACCTCCTGGGTGATGGGCTTGCTCACCGTGAAGGCATCCCGGATGGGCTCGTCGTCCAGGCCCACCTCGCCGAGACGCCGACCTTCGCTGTTGGCATGGACGCCCATCCGGTGCAGTGCCGACACCGCGTTGGGCGAGGCATATTCGACCGCAGCCGTGCGATCCAACACCACCACCCCGTCACCGACGCGGGGGGATTCCTTGGAATCCGAGTCGTCGACGCGGAACGGGTATTGGCCGGCGGCGATCATGCGGGCAAAGCGGTTGAAAATGTTGCTGTAGGTCCGTTCCAGCTCCCCGGGGGAACGACCCACCGACGGGATGGATTCCCGGGACAGGACCGCAATGGTCCGGCCCTCATGCCTGACGGGAATGCACAGGATCCGCACCTGCTCATGGACGTCTGCCACCTCGACCTCGCCCTCGATGATCTCGTCCACGGCCATGGCTCGGGCGACGACCGGTCGATCGTCAGACGTCACGATGTCACCGATCAGGTCCCGCCGGTAAACGGTTTGGGCCGTGGACGGCCGAACGTGGCCGACCACCACCATCCGCTGCAGGTCCGAATCAGGGTCGCTCAGGGGATCGGCGTGATGGCCCGGGGCCACCGAAGGGTGGTTGAGCACCGGTACGTACAAGACGAGATCGGCGAAGCAGAAGTCGGCCAGCATGTTCCATGACGCCACCAGCCGCTGGAGGTGCATGGTCTGGGCCGGCGCCAGCGGGGTCTGGTTGCGCACGAGCTCGGCCAGCGATGCCACAGAGGGCATCGTAGGATCGCCGCCACCACAGTTCGTCCATCCCAGGGGGAAGCACGTGACGGCCCATGGATCCGAACCTGATCCGGTCGGCAAAGACCTGGCTTTCGCCGAGGCGATCGAGGTGTCCAACGCAGGCGCCAACGGTGCCTACGGTCCTGTGGCATTGCTGCTGATGCCGCTAGCGTCGCTCCTCACTTGGGTGCGCGAGAAGCTGACCCGGCGGTGACGACGTCAGCGCCAGATCTGGTCGCCTAGCGCTAGGAGGCCGGTCAGGTCGGCGATGTCCGACTCGAAGTAGGGCACTGCGGCCACCACATCGGGACTCTGGGCCAGGCTGGCCCGCTGCTCGGCCTCTCGCTTGGCCACCACCTGGTAGTTGAGGAAGCTCTCCCCCACCGTCGACAGCACCCGGGCCACATCGGATCGGTCTCCGACATCAGCCAGGTCGGGTAGACCGCCGGCGATCTCCTCGGCGTCGGCCACCAAGCGACGGGCTACCCCGGTGGTGGCAGTGCGCCGCAGGTACGAGGGCAACACCTTGTTGAGGACCAGCGCGCCCAGGTGGTAGCGGCGTTCCTGAAGGGTCTCGATGAAGAACTCGGCCTCGTGGAGGGGTGCCGCCTCCAACGTGGACACCACCACGAAGCTGGTACGACGGTCGGCCAGAACCCGAGAAACCGCTTCGGCTCGAGCCACGAACCCAGGGGCCATGGTCTGGAAAAGTCCGAAGAACTCGGCGATGTCCTCCAGGAACTGCGAGCCCAGGATGCGATCGGCCACCGTGTAGAACGGCTTGGACGCCATGTTGACCACTCGGGACTTGGCCGGCGCGGTCAGCCAGCGCAACAACTTGGACGAGAAGAAGTCGGCCATGCGTTCGGGGGCATCGAGGAAGTCGATGGCGTTGCGGGTGGGCGGCGTGTCCACCACGATCAGGTCGTAGTTGCCCGAGGAGTGGATCTCATAGAGCCGCTCCATGGCTATGTAGTCGTGGCTCTGGACGAAGCGGGCCGAGATGTTCTGGTAGATGGAGTTGGCCAGGATGGCCTGGCGGGTGCGGTCATCGGGCGCGTGGCGGGCCACCAGGTCATCCCAGCTCTGCTTGGTGTCCAACATGGCGGCCCACAGCTCACCGCGGGGCGTGACTCCGGCCTCGGCAAAGGCGGAGTCGGGCACCCTGGTCTCGACGTTGCCGAACTGCTCCAACCCCAGAGCGGTAGCCAACCGGCGGGCCGGGTCGACGGTGAGCACCAGCACCTTGCCACCCAGATGGGTGGCGGCCATCGCCGCGGCGGCGGCCGCGGTAGTGGTCTTGCCCACACCACCCGAACCGCAGGAGATCACGATCTCCCTGGTGGCCAGGAGCTGCTCGAGCGTGCGAACCCGCTCCTCTTCGGCTGGTTGTTCTGAAACGTCGGCCGCCATCACAGCTCCTCGGCCAACAGCTCAGCCACCTGCCTGGTAGCCCGGGCCCCATGGGTGCGGCTGAACAGGTAGGGAACGAACAGCAGGGGAAGCGATGGGTCCAGCCCGGCCCGAAGTCGGGACAGGTGCCCGGCCCGCGTCCGCCGCAGGGTGACAGCCAACTCGGCGGCATCGAGGATGGGAGCCACGTCTCCTCCGGCCGCGGCCGAGAGGGCGCTAACCCGCTCGGGGGTTCGGAGCTGTTCGAAGAGAGCTTCCTCCCGGTCGGTGAAAAGCTCGGGCAGCACACGGTTTACGACCACGGCAGCAAGGTCGACGTTGGTCTCCTCCCGGAGGCGAGCGGTGAGCTCGAGCGTCTCGGTGACCGGCATCTCCTCTGGCGCCGACACGATCACCACTCCGGTCTGAGCCGGGTCGGTGAGGATGTCGAGCATCCACTGGGTCTGGTTTCGGACCATTCCCACCGACACCAGTTCGTTGATCCCCTGGGGTGCGGTGAGCTGACCGATGATGTGCCCCGACGCCACCGAGTCGACCACCACCAAGTCGTAGTGGCGTTCGCGTACCTCCCAAGCCAGCTTGCCGATGGTCAAGATTTCCTTGACCCCGGGGGCGGCGGTGGCGATGAAGTCGAAGGTGCGGGCCACCGGTCCGATACGGCCCAACATTGGTATGCGGAGCTGGAGGCTCAGGTACTCCTTGAGCGACGCCTCGGTGTCCATGGACATGGCCCACAGGTTGGGTTGGAGCTCGCGAGCGGTGAACGCCGTCTCTCCGGCCTCGTAGAAGTCGGCCAGGTTGCCCTTGGCGTCGACCTCGCAGACCAGAGTCTTCTTGCCTTGCTCAGCGGCCAGCAGCCCGATCGAGGCCGCGATGGTGCTCTTGCCCACGCCACCCTTTCCGGTGACGAACAGGAGCTTTCGATCGAGCAGAGGAATCATGGGGGCCACCCTCACTCGGGTGACAGATGGTTCGGGTCAGCCGCCGAAACCGATTCGACGGTCGTCGGGTCGGCCGATCTCCACGTAGGCCAGCTTCTCGGCCGGCACGCCGACCTGACGCCCCTTACGGTCGGTGAGCCAGAGCGTGGAGCCGTCAGCGATGGCCTTGTCGACGCTGGCCCTCAACTCCTCGGAGTCGGTGCCGTCGGGCATCTCCAGCCCGATCTCCTTGGGGCTGTGGGTGACACCGATGCGAACGTCCACGTGATCCTCCTCGACCGACACCCCGGGCTTCCCGAGGCCGACGCCCATCGTAGGCACTCAGCCGAACTCCGCCGGAAGGCTCTGCCTTTCGGCGGACCCAGCCTTGACAATCGATAAGAGCATCTCGCCTCCTTCGCTTCGATCCACCGATCGACGGTGAGTCGTGCTCAATCCTCCCTGGTCACCCAGGCATATCCGCCTCGCTGAGTGGCCACCAATGGTGTTCGGCCGTCTGACGAGTTGGAGCAGCAGGACTGGGCGGGGGTTCGGGGGCAGAGCCCTTCGTGGCGGAGCCCCCGACCTGCGGAGATCGGCTTTCCGTTCGTAGCAGCGAAGACGTCGGCCGTCAGGCCGGCGATCGAACTCCGCCGGAAGGCTCTGCCTTTCGGCGGACCCAGCCTTAGGCGGCGTAGCGAGCCAGGATCCGCTCCCGCTGGCGCGGGTGGATGTTGGCTCGGGTGATATCACCCTCGTAGTGGTCGAGGACCCGGTGATCCATGACCCGGCGCCACAACGGAGGTACGGCGGCGATGGTGATCATCAGCGCGTAACCCGATGGCAGTTGGGGAGAGTCGGGGAAGTGGCGAAGAGCCTGGAACCGTCGGGTGGGGTTGGCGTGGTGATCGGAGTGACGTTCCAGGTGGTAGAGCGCCAGGTTGGAAGCGATGTTGTTGCTGTTCCAGCTGTGCACCGGCTGGCACTTCTCGTAGCGGCCGTTGGCTACTCGCTGACGGAGCAGGCCGTAATGCTCGATGTAGTTGACGACCTCGAGCAGGCAGAACCCGAACACGGCCTGGACGACCAGGAAGGGCACCACGGCCGGGCCGAAGGCCACCACCAGAGCCGCAAACAGGACCACCGACAGGGCCCAGGCGTTGAGGATGTCGTTGCGAGGAGACCACCACCGGAGCCCCTTACGGGCGAGGCGGCCGGTTTCGAGCTCCCATGCCGATCGGAGGCTTCCGATGACGGTGCGAGGCAGGAACTCCCACAGCGACTCACCCATGCGGGCACTGGCGGGATCTTCGGGGGTGGAGACCCGGGCATGGTGGCCCCGGTTGTGCTCGACGTAGAAGTGGCCGTACCCGGTCTGGGCCAAGGCCACCTTGGACAGGCGTCGTTCCAGCCCTGCTCGTTTGTGGCCCAACTCATGGGCGGTGTTGATCGCCACGCCCGCGACCGTGCCCACGGTCAGGGCGTACCCGAGCCAGGCGAACCACGACAGGTCGTTGTTGACCACCACGTGACAGGCGAACACCAGCCCGGCGTACTGGAGGGGTACATACAGCCACGTGAGGACCCGGTACCAACGGGAGGCTTCCAGTTGGGGGACGGCCCAATCGGGCGGGTTGGACTGGTCGGTGCCGAGCAACGTGTCCAGGATGGGCATGAGGACCAGGATCCAAAGTGGACCCATCCAGTACATGGCATCGAGGCCGGTTCCTTGGGCCCAGCGATGGGCTCCGAGGGGTAGTAGGGGGACCACCAGGCCGATGGTCCACAGGTACTTCTTGGGGTCTCGGTAGCGCCTAGTGCTGGAGTCATCGTGCTCGGTGACACCGGACCTTCCGAGCTCGGCGGCGAACTCGACGGCGGGGTCGGGGCTGATCGCGGTCATCGGGGATTGGCCTCCAGGGCGGGCGGGGTTCACGGGTGAGAGCGGCGGAGCGGACTGGCGGAGGGATCTATGAAGGACCACGCCCCGTCCACCAGGACGGCGGCGGCGATCCGGGCCACCACGTCGGGGGGGTCATCGGGCGCGTTGACCGCGTAGCTGATCACCAGGCGGGTGACAAGGTCGACGAATCGTCGCAACACGACCTCGTCGAGCTCGACCACCTGAAACCGTTCACGAACGATGGCGTCGATGGTGGCGCGCACCCGAGATGAGACCGGGCCGCCGTCTTCGAGGATCAGCGGCAGAAGAGACTCGGGTTCGGTGCGGATCAGCCGATCGAGGAGGGGGTGATCTCTGGTGACCTGGAGTACCGCCAAGATGCCGGCTTCCAACGCGGCCCGAGGGTCATCGGGTAGCTCGGCGGGGGCGACAGCGCTGACCATGCGGTCTGCTTCACGCTCCACCGCGGCGGCAACCAGTTCCTCCTTGGACCGGAAGTGCTTGTAGAGCGTGGGACGAGACACCCCGGCCCGCTTGGCTACATCGCCGACCGTGAGCCGGGAGATCCCATGGATGGCCGCCGCCTCCACCGCGGCTTGCAGTACCCGGTCACGAACATCAGGGTCGGTCACGACGAGCAAGTTAACATCTTGCGTTAATTTGTCAACTTGTATGGGATTGAAGCCCAACGAGTCACCGTGCGTGCCGGTCTCCTCACGGACCGGGTGGGACCCGACTCTTCGATCCGGCCTTCGACCGACCAGAATCGCGCCTCGTGTCCGTTGTCGAAATGCCTGTGCCCACCCGAGCCGACGTGCGAGCGGCCATTCCCGACCGGTGCTTCGAGATCTCGACCACTCGATCGCTCGTGCACCTGGCAGTGTCCTTGGCCATCACCGCCGTTCCAGTCGTTGCTGCTTGGGCCCTTCTGCCCCTGAGTTGGGCATGGGCGCCGGTCTGGGTTCTCTACGCCCTGGTCACCGGTACGGCCGCTATCGGCCTATGGGTGCTGGCCCACGAATGCGGTCACGGCGCCTTCTCCAAGAACAAGGTGCTCCAGGACACGATCGGCTACCTGTTGCACACATCGCTGATGGTCCCCTACTTCTCGTGGCAGCGCAGCCATGCCGTCCACCACGCCAAGACCAACCACCTCACCGAGGGCGAAACCCATGTACCCCGACCCCTGACCGGCCGCCCTGGCCTCCGGTCCAGGATCGGACGGACCCGCTACGCCGTCATCGCCCTGTTCAAGATGTTGGTCCTGGGCTGGCCCGCCTACCTCTTCTTCGGTGCGACCGGCGGCCCCGAGCGCGGGCTGACCAACCACTTCTTCCCCCACGGCCGCTTCTCATCGGATCTCTTCCCGGCCCGCTGGCACCGGCGGGTGTGGTTCTCTGCCGCTGGGGTGATCGCCATGCACGGCCTGCTCATCTGGTGGGCGGTCGCCGCCGGTTCGATCGCTCCGGTCGTGGCCTTCTACGTCGGCCCCCTCCTGGTGGCCAACGCCTGGCTGGTCGGTTACACGTGGCTCCAGCACACCGACCTCGACATCCCTCACTTCGACAGCGACGACTGGAGCTGGCTCAAGGGCGCCTTCCAGACCGTCGACCGCCCGTACGGCCCGATTATCGACTTCCTCCACCACCGCATCGGCAGCACCCACGTCGCCCACCACATCGACCACCGGATCCCGCACTACCGGGCTCGGGAGGCCACCGACGCCATCGCCGCCAACTTCCCCGACTGGTATCGCCACGACCCCACCCCCGTCCCGGTCGCGCTGTGGAGGGTGGCCGGTGACTGCATCGGCGTGGTCGACCTGCCCGACGGCTGGTATTACACATCTGACTGATCTGATCCACAGGGGGACCAGCACCGCCATGAGCAACGAACACGTCCTGGCCATCGACCTCGGCACCGGGGGACCCAAGGCAGCGCTGGTGGACCGCAATGGCCGCATCACCGCCAGCGAGTTCGAGCCCACACCGCTCGACATCCAAGGCGACGGAGCCGCCGAGCAGGACCCCGACGCGTGGTGGCAGGCCATCACCGTGGCAGTTCGGGCCGTGGTCGACAACGGCGGGGTCCCCGCCGACCAGATCGTGGCGGTGTCGATCACCTCGCAATGGTCGGGGACGGTGGCCGTAGACGAGACCGGCCAGCACCTCTACCCCGCGGTCATCTGGATGGATTCCCGGGGTGCCCCCTACGTGCACGATTTGGTCAGCGCCAAGATCAACGTGGCCGGCTATCACCCGCTGAGACTCAAGTCCTGGATCCAAAAGACCGGCGGAATCCCCAGTCACTCCGGCAAGGACCCGATAGGGCACATCTTGTGGCTCCGCCACGAGCGACCCGAGGTCTACTCATCCACCCGCTACTTCCTCGAGCCCTGCGACTACCTGAACGCCCGACTCACCGGACGGATCTGCGCCTCCTACGACTCGATCGTGGCCCACTGGCTGACCGACAACCGGGACCTAGGCCGGGTCACCTACGACGCCGAACTGCTCGCCCTGTGCGGTCTTCGCGAATCGCAGCTTCCCCCACTGGTTCCCTCGGCCACCATCGTCGGTGAGGTCCTGGCCGCCGTAGCCGCGGACTGGGGCCTGGCCCCCGGTACCCAGGTGGTCACCGCCACCGGCGACGTCCACTCCGCAGTGGTCGGGTCGGGGGCGCTGGGCGACTTCGAGGGCCACCTCTACATGGGAACCTCCAGCTGGTTGTCGTGCCACCTGCCCACCAAGCGCACCGACCTGCTCCACAACCAGGCCGCGCTTCCCTCGGCCGTACCGGGCCGCTACTTCCTGGCCAACGAGCACGAGGTCGGCGGCGCGGCGCTGCTGTGGTTGCAGGAACAGGCCGGCATGGTCAGCGACCTCGACGAAGCCAACCGTCTGGCCCAGAGCGCACCCGCCGGCTCCAACCGGGTCATCTTCACCCCGTGGCTGAACGGCGAGCGCACCCCGGTCGACGATCACACCATCCGCGGTGGGTGGAACAACGTGTCGCTCACCAACAACCGAGCCGACCTGGTTCGATCGGTGTTCGAGGGCGTGGCCTTCAACAGCCGATGGCTGCTCGACGTGGTCGAGAAGTTCATAAAGAAGCCACTCGACGGTCTCAACTTCATCGGCGGCGGAGCCAAGTCCGATCTGTGGTGCCAGATGCATGCCGACGTGTGCGACCGGGTCATCAGGCGGGTGTCGGAACCCCAGCACGCCAACACCCGAGGGGCGGCTTTCGTGGCCTGGTTGGCCCTCGGCCGCCAGTCACTAGAGGAACTCAACCGGTCGGTGTCGATAGACCGAGAGTTCCACCCCGACCCCGACACCCGCTCCGCCTACGCGCCGCTCTACGCCGAGTTCGGGAAGATCTACAAGGCCAACAAGGCAATACACGCCCGTCTCAACGCGGACTAAGCCCGGATCCGCCGGAAGGGTCCGCCGAAAGGCAGAGCCTTTCGGCGGATCCGTCAGGTTGGCTTCCAACCGAAGCGGACCTCTAGAGCTTGATGGTCGCTGAGGTCTTCGCCGGCCGAGTCCACGAAGTCGGTGCGGAACCGACGACCCAAGATCTCCAGGTCGACGCCGTCCCCCGAGCGGAAGGCGAACTTGTCGATGCGGCCCGGATCATCGCAGTCGGTGGCCGCACATGAGTCGGCCAGCCCGGTGGCTTCCAAGAACTTGTCCCAGATCACGATGTCGGCACCGTCGGAGCCGTCGGGGTGCTCGTTGTCGGTGTGCAGGTTGGTATCGCCGGCCAGGATCACCGCCGCCCCCTTGCTGTGCTCGGTGATGTAGTCCGCCAACTGTTCGTAGTCGGCGGCCTGCAGTTCCTGGTCCCGCTCAGAACCTCCGGCCTCACCGTGCAGGTTGTAGATGTGCACGACCGCCCCGTCGGCCAGGGTGAGGTGGGTGTGGCTGAATCCCTTCATGGACAGGCAGTCGGCCGCTCCGCCGTCGCTGGTGTCCATTCCACCGAAGCAGTTCGTCCATGAGACCCTCGCAATCTCCTCGATCGGGAATCGCGACAGCGTGCCCAGACCGTCGCCTACCTCCGGGGCGGGCCGGAGCGAGGTGTCGACGCCAGCAGCATCAGGGCCGGGGTGCTTGGTGGACTGGTACTCGTGGGTGACGTCGGCTCTGAGCCGGTCGTGGTAGTTGACGAAGTCGAAACCGCTGGCCAGTTCGCCCCACCAGTCGAAGTCCTCCTGTGTGAGCACCAGGTCGAACTCCTCGAGCAGCGGGCTGATCAACGGAAGATTGACGTCTGGGTGCTCCTTGGAGATCTCCGCCGGAAGCCCGGCCACGTTGTAGGAGAGGACCAGCAGTTCACCGCCGTCGGAGCTGCCACCGGCCGATGTCGGCGCCGAGCCGTTGGGGGCGGTGGTCGACACCGTGGTGGCGGTGGCGTCGTCTCCGCTGTCGCTGCTACAGGCCGTCGTTCCCGCGGTGAGGATCACCGCCATGGCGGCGGCGGCCAGAGCACCACCTCGCCGGCGGGCTGGGGAGCGACGGACGGCAGCGGCATGCGAACCAGAGGTGACCATGGAGGGGCAACCTACCAATCTCCGAGCAAACATTCGGGTCTGTTGGCCGAGCCTGCTTCAAGAGTGGGATGTACGGTGCCGGCCATGACCGACCTGTTCGAGCTGTCCGACTCGATCCTCAGCGGCAAATCCTCGATCGACCAGCACCATCCTTTCGCCCCGTCGAACCAACTGGTAGAGGCCGGTGACGGCGTGGCCTTCGTGGAATCGTTCGCCAACGTCGCCGCCTTCGCCACCACCGACGGCCTGTGTCTGGTGGACACCGGGTCACTGGTGGCCGCCCCCGCCATCCACACCGCCGTCCGGGGCTGGAGCCCTGACCGACTGGCCTCCGCGGTGTACACCCACGGCCACATCGACCACGTGTTCGGCACCGCTGTCTTCGAGGACGAATCGGCCGCCAACGGCTGGGAACCGGCCCAGGTGGTGGCCCACGAGCTGGTCCACGACCGCTTCGACCGCTACGAACGCACCGCTGGCTACAACGCCTGCATCAACCGTCGCCAGTTCCGGGTACCCGATCTCCAATGGCCGCTCGACTATCGACGAGCTGACGTCACCTACCGTGACGAACTGGCATGGAACGTTGGCGACGCCACCTTCGAACTGCGCCACGCCCGGGGTGAGACCGACGACGCCACCTGGGTATGGGCGCCAGAGAGCCGGGTCCTCTGCCCCGGCGACCTGATCATCTGGTGCTCCCCCAACGCCGGGAACCCTCAGAAGGTCCAACGCTACGCCCGAGACTGGGCCGTTGCCCTTCGGGACATGGCCGCGCTCGACGCCGAGGTGCTCTTGCCGGGCCACGGCCTTCCAATCCGTGGTGCCGACCAGGTCCGGTCCGTGCTCACCGATACCGCTGACCTGCTCGACCACCTGGTGAACCACACCCTGGACCTCATGAACGAAGGCGCCACCCTCGACACCATCGTCCACGCCTTGGAGGTACCAGCCGACCTGGCCTCCAAGCCGTACCTTCAACCCATCTACGACGAACCCGAGTTCGTGGTTCGCAACGTGTGGCGCCTCTACGGCGGCTGGTACGACGGGAATCCGGCACGTCTCAAGCCGCCGGCCGACTCCGTACTCGCCGCCGAGGTGGCAGCCCTCGCCGGTGGAGCGCAGGCCCTGGTGTCGAGAGCACGCGCGGTGGCCGACAGCGGAGACCTGCGCCTGGCCTGCCAGCTCGTGGAATGGGCCGTCCAGGCCGAGCCCGACTCCAGCGAAGCACGCGGCGCCCGATCCGAGATCTACGGGGCCCGCGTCCAAGCCGAGCGTTCACTGATGGCCCGCGGCGTGTACAGCTGGGCCGCGCACGAGTCATCAACACCCTGACCACCTGGTCGCCTCAATCCACCGACCGGACTTGGGTCGTGTTCGGCGTACCTGGTCATCCAAGTGCGTTCGGCTCTGTTGCGGCCACCAGATGGTACGCACCCACGATGCACTGGATCACGACGACGGGGCGGGAGTTCGGGGGCAGAGCCCTTCGTGGCGGAGCCCCTGAGACCTGCGGAGATCGGCTTTGCCGGTCGCAGCAGCGAAAACGTCGGCCGTCAGGCCGGCCACCGAGCTCCGCCGAAAGGCTCGCCTTTCGGCGGATCCGGGCTAGAGCCGTGGGTCCCTCCGGACCATCAGTCCTTCGCTGGTGACCCGGTGACCGGTGAGGGACCGATCGTCGTGACGCATCCGCCACGTCAGCAGCCGGGCCCGGGCATCGGACACCCGCTCGGATGCGCCCGGCTCGGCTACCGCATCCACCGGGTCGACGACCTGATCAGGGTCGCGGTCCAGGTCGTAGTAGCGCCACGAACCGTCGCCGAGTTGGACGTACTTGTGGTCTGCGCCTCGGACTACGTCGAGCGCGCACTGCTCCATGGTCAGTCCGAACAGATCCTCGGGGATGTGCTCGACCGGGTCGCGCCAGTCCCACTGCCAGTGGGCTTCGGTTCGCCAGTCGGGCGGGGTGTCATGCGGGCTTCCGTCGCCGTGGAGGAACGGTTGTAGCGGACGGCCATCCACCGATACCGGCACCTCTGCCCCGATCCAGGCGCACAAGGTGGGCATCACATCCACCGACTCGGTGAAGGCGGACACCACCGAGCCTCGGCTGGCATCGGCTGACCGTCTCGGATCGGCCACGATCAAGGGAACGTGGTAGCTCTCGTCCCACCAGCCGAGCTTCTGGATCAGCCAGTGGTCCCCCATCTGGTCGCCGTGATCCGCGGTCAACACCACCAGGGTCGAAGCGGCCAAGCCGGCCCGATCCAGGTAGTCGAGCACCCTGCCGAACTGGTGGTCGACCTCGGTCATGTTGCCCCAGTACGCGGCCCGGAGCTGGCGCATCTCGCGCTCGTCGATCGGGCAGCCCGCCACGTGGGCACCGATCCGGTGCAGTTGATGCTGATCCAGTTCTCGGTCACGGTCCGGCAACCGTCGAAAACCCGGTCCAACGTCGGGGTCGTAGAGATCGTGGTAACCCTCCGGAGCCCGGTACGGGGGATGGGGACGGATGTAGCTCACGTGCGCGAACCACGGTTGGTCACCCCGATCGTCACGTTGGTCCAGCCAGGCCAAGAGTTCAGAGGTCACGAAGGCGGTCTCGGAGTGATCAGCCGAGAACCGTGTGGGTGCCCAGTTGGGAGCATGATCGCCGGCACCGGGAAAGGCGGGGTCGGGCCGGTACAGATCCTTGGGGTCGGCGGGCACGTCTACGCCTCTGGACGCCAACCACCGAGCCCACGGCGTCTTGTCGGCCTCGGTCAAAACCAGTTGGGGCGCGAACCCGGGCAACACGCCCTCGTAGTTCCGAAGTCTGGGATCATCGGGATCCGACACCACCGCGGGGTCGACGGTGGTGTCGGTGTAGCCGAACAAGGTGGGGTCGTAGCCGAGCGCACGAGCCTCACGCGCGATGTTGGTGAAGCGATCGCTCAGGGGGGTGCCGTTACCCACCGAGCGGTGGTGCATCAGGTACAGGCCGGTGTGAAGCGATGCCCGGCTCGGACCACACGGGGCGGTGACCGACCAATGGTTGGCGAAACGAACGCCACGGGCTGCCAGCCGATCAAGGTTCGGCGTCTTCACCACCGGGTGCCCGGCAGCCGACAGGCAGTCACCCCGCCACTGGTCGACGGTTACGAACAAGACGTTGGACGCGGACTCCGCCATCACCTCGAACCGTACCCCCAACCGGTCGACGCCCCGCCTCGTACAGTCGGGGCGTGACTGGCGAAGGTTGGTACTCGGTGACCATCACCAGCCTGGGGGACCCCGAGATGATCGCCGACCTGTTGTGGTCCTTCGGACCTCCGGCCGTGGAGGAGAGGGCGGGCCCCGACGAGGCGGTGATGGTGACCACCGGCTTCTCGGACCTGGACACCGCCAGACGGGCCGCCAACGCCGTGACCGATCGGGGCCTCGGTCTAGCCGAGGTGACGGTGGTGATCGATGATGGCCTCGATGGTTGGAGGACCCACGCCGAGGTCGAGTTGGCGGCGCCGTTCGCGGTGATCCCAGCCTGGCTGGACGTCGAAGCACCGGTCGGGTTTCGACCGCTGCTGATCGAGCCTGGTCCCACCTTCGGTTCGGGCAGCCACCCCACGACCCGACTGGTGCTGTCGCGCATGGCGCAACTGCTCGACGGGTTCAAACCGGAGCCAGGAGACAGAGGCGATGTCACGGTGCTCGATGTGGGATGCGGTAGCGGCATCCTCGCCGTTGGTGCGGCGCTCTTGGGCGCGCGATCGGTCGGCATGGACATCGACCAGGCAGCGGGCTCGGTCACCCTGGCCAATGCCGAGCGGAACGGAGTCACCCCCCTCGTCTCCTTCGACTCCCGCCCCATCGAGGAGATCGCCAGGTGTGGTCGAGACGGCGATGGTTTCGACCTGGTGGTGGCCAACCTGCTCGCCCCCGTCATTCGCGACCTGGGCCCTGCCCTGGTCGCGGCGACATCGCCAGGAGGGGCCCTGGTGGTGTCGGGGCTCCTGGCCGACCGCTGGGCCGAGGCCGTGGCCACGCTGGAGGACCGGGACATGACCGTGGAGGCGGTCGATGAGGACGAGGGCTGGGTGGCCGTCGTCCTCCTACATCGGGTCCGGCACGCAAGGCTGCCAGCCGCGACCTAGCGTCGGGACCATGGCGCTCACCCCGGTGCAGGAACTGACGTTCGACCCTGATGAGCCTGGTCCCGCCCACCAGCAGGTCACGTCGGCCATGGAGACGCCCGGCGGCTGGCTCAACCTGACACCGGTCCCCGAGCCAGGCGAGGAACCCCCACCCCGCAACCTCTTCGTCTCCATCTTCTCCTCGCGAGGACCCGAGCTGCCGCTGGCCACCGTCAGCCGAGACCAGAAGGAAGGTCCGACCATCAAGGTCGGCCTGCAACATCCGGGCGGACCCAAGGCCGTCGACCGACTCGCCCGTGATGGACTGGGGCTCCCCCCCGGGTGGTTGGTGGTATCGGACCACCCCCGACGGGGCCTTGTCCTATCGGCGCCGTCCACCGACGCGGAACTTGCCGTCGACTGGTTGTTGGAAGCGGCCGAGCGGTTGACCATGACTCCGCTTCCCAGCCGTTGGGCGGCGCGGCGCTACCAGCCCTGAGGGCCAGCCCCACCCCTTGCCGCGATCAAGGTCGGTGCCGATGAGGCCGATCTCAGCCCGTTTCGGCAAACAGCCTCAGACCGAACCGGTGCTGGCGGCCTTCACCAGGTCGTCGAACTGGTCCATGGTGAGCTCGCCGCTACCGCGCGCCACCACCTTCCCGTCGGCATCCACCGCCACGAAGAACGGGAAGGAGTTCAGCCCGAACTTCTGGGCCGCCTCGTCGTCCACGTCGTCGAGGGTGGGAGCGGTCCACTTCTCACGCTCCAGCCAGTCGACAGCCGGATAGTTCGGGGCGCTCGGATTGTGGGCGGTGGCCACCCCGATGAGCTCCACATCGTCGGGCATGGGAGAGTCCGGCAGGTGCTCCACAATTCGGGGGACCTCGGCTTGGCAGTGCGGACACCAATGAGCCAAGAAGACGATCAGCTTGGCCTTGCCATCAGGGCTGATGGTCATCTCCTTGCCGGCCAGGTCGACCCCCTCGACGGTGGGAATGGTGCAACCCCGGGCCGAATCGCTGCCGTCCTGACCCAGTTGGGGGAGACCTTCACCGGCAGCCACGGGGCACTTCCCCGGCTCGGTCTCGGGGACCACCTGGGCTTCCTTGTCCTTGGCCCCACACGCGGTCAAGGACAAGGCCATCGCCATCACCACGGCCATGGCCCCGACGCGTCGGGCGGCGCCACGACGCCGTGAGAGAGCTGGACGGGAGGTGAGGTTCACTTTGACTCCGAAATTGGGGACAGCGACAACAGGGCGAGGATGAGCACGAACCCAGACAGGGCCATGCCGGGGATGGTCAGGTAGCCGAATCGTTCCACCCAGATGATGGAACAAGGGTTCAGGGGGTCACAGCTCGTGCCCTCCAGGGTCGGGAAACGCTCGACGAAGAGGTGCCAGATCGAAACCGGCACGCCGAGCCCGGCCAATACCGCGGCGTAGAGCCGGATCCCTTGATCCCGGCGAAACGCCGCCAGACCCAGTAGTGGTACCAGCGGGTACATGGCGATGCGCTGGAACCAGCACAGTCGACACGGCGGGAAGTCAGCCACCTCCGACAGGTACAAGCTGCCTGCGGTGGCGACGACAGCGACCGCGAACGCGGCCCACAGGCTGTAGCCACCGATCCAGCCGCGCAGCCATCCCCGCCTCCCGCCAACAGAGGCGAACAGCACCACCAGCATTCCGATCTGAGCCACGGTGGCCAGCACGGCGAAGAGGAGGGTGACGGTATGCGTGGTCATCAGTTCAGGGGCAGCCTAGGAGCCCGACGAGGCGAGGCATGCCCGCTCGATCCGTCTTGGTTTGCCGTCCACATTCAACCCGATGGCGGAGTCGTCACGCGGTGACGTTGGTCAGTACCGTCAGGGTCCTTCGGCCCTACTGTCTGTGCCAAACCCACAGCAGGCTGTTCCGGTGCCGTGGCCACCCCCGTTCACGCGCCGTGTCGTAACCGACCACCCACTCAAGGAGTAACCGGGTGTCTCCCGCTAGCCAGACGATGCTTTCGCGCTTCGCCGTCGTAACCTCGATCTTCGCCCTGATCATGGTCGGGGTGGTCGCGGCCACCAGACCAGAAGGGGGAGGTTCGGGGTCGGCTTCTACGGCGCCCGTGGCTGTCGCCCTCAGCGAGTTCGCCATCTCGCCCTCCACCGTCACGGTACCCAAGGGCGGATCCATCAACGTCACCAACAACGGTTCGGTGGCACACAACGTCGGTGTCACCGACACCGCCCTCAAGACCCGAGACCTCAACGGTGGCGAGAGCGACACCCTCGACCTGTCTGAGCTCGATCCCGGTACCTACGAGCTCTACTGCGCGATCTCGGGCCACAAGGAAGCGGGAATGACGGCCACGCTGATCATCACCGACGGCAGCGCTGCCTCAGCGGAGTCGGCAGCACAGAGCGAAGGGTCACACGCGACCGGCCACGACGACATCGCCACCCTCGACCCCTCCGACGCCCAGGCGCAGCGGATCAACAAGCAGTTCGAGGACGACATGAACGCCGGCGTCCAGACCTTCTTGGACTACGCCGCCAAGTACGCCAACGGCGAGATCGCCACCGGCAACCAGCCCATCGAGCCCGAGGTCGAGGCCGACGGTACCAAGGTGTTCAACCTCACCGCCGAGATCACCGACTGGGAGGTGTCCCCGGCAAGACGGTGAAGGCTTGGACCTACAACAACCAGGTCCCCGGACCGTGGATCCGGGTCGAGCCCGGCGACAAGGTGAAGATCAACCTCACCAACAAGCTCCCCATCTCCACAGACATCCACTGGCATGGCATCGACGTCCCCTTCGAACAGGACGGCGTCGCTCCCATCACGCAGGACTTCATCCGGCCGCTCGAGGAATACAGCTACGAGTTCACGGTCCAGAACCATCCGGGTATGGGCATGTACCACGCCCACATGCACGGCCAGACCGCCATCGTCAACGGCCTGTTCGCCATCTTCCAGGTTGGCGACGTGCCTCTGCCCTTGGGACGCACCGTGGGCAACGTGGAGATCCCCGCCGATCTCGACGTGACCACCCTTCAGGAGATCCCGATGGTCCTGAACGACGCTGGCGTCATCGGCCTCAGCCTCAACGGCAAGTCCTTCCCCGCCACCCAGCCCATCGCGGCCAAGAAGGACGAGTGGTTCCTGATCCACTTCTTCAACGAAGGCCTCCAGGGTCACCCGATGCACCTGCACCGCCAGCCCCAGATCGTGGTGGCCAAGGATGGTTTCCCCCTCGATGCCCCATACCGGATGGACACCCTGTGGGTGTCGCCAGGTGAGCGCTACACGGCGCTGGTCAAGGCCGAGGACCCCGGCAAGTGGGCCTTCCACTGCCACATCGTGAGCCATGCCGAGAGCGACGAAGGCCTGTTCGGAATGGTCACCGTTCTGATCGTGGAGTAGCGAGTGAACCCCCGGACCGAGGTCGAATCACCGCTCCCGGCGATCGGCCATTCGAGCGGCGTACACCGCGGCCTCGGTCCGGCGGCTCATCCCGAGCTTTGCCAGCAGGTTCGACACGTAGTTCTTCACCGTCTTCTCGGCCAGGTGCATCCGCTCGGCGATTTGGCGGTTGGTGAGCCCCTCGGCCAGAAGCTCGAGGATCTTGGATTCCTGGCCGGTGAGACCACCGGTCAGGTCGTCCTCATCGGCATGACGGAGGCGATCGAGCACCCTGGTGGTCACCGACGGATCCAACAGGGACTCCCCCGCCGCCACCCGGCGAATCCCATCGAGCAGTTCGTTGCCACGCACCTGCTTGAGCACGTAGCCGGCGGCACCGGCCACGATGCTGTCCACCAAGGCCTCGTCGTCGGAGAACGATGTCAACATGAGGCAACGAACGTCGGGATGTGCCGATCGCACCTCACGAGCCACCTCGATGCCCGAGTCTTCCCCGAGACGAACGTCGAGCACCGCCACGTGGGGCGTGCACAGCGGGATCCTGGTCATGGCCTCGGACGCGTTGGATGCCTCGCCAACCACCGACATGTCGTCTTCGTGGTCGATGAGGTCGCGTACGCCACGCCTGACCACCTCGTGGTCGTCGGCCAGGAACACTCTGATCGTCATGGGCTCCATTGTGGCGGCCGGGAGCAGCCGTGAGCACGCTCCTGGTCATCGATCAGGGGGAATGCCTGCGCCTGCTCGGCGGGGTACACCTGGGCCGGCTGGGGTTCACGTCACGTTCGCTACCGGTGATCCTGCCGGTCAACTTCGTCGTCGATGACTCGCGGGTGGTGTTCACCACCGATTCCGCATCCATCCTCGCTGCCGCCATAGCTTCCGATATCGCCTGCCTAGAGGTCGATGATCACGACGCGGTGTCCCACACAGGCTGGAGCGTGTTGGCCACAGGCCACCTGAACGAGCTCTCCGACGACGAAGCCGACGAGGTGACCCGAAGGGCGCCACTCCCGTCATGGCGTCCGATGCCCTTTCCCCACGTCGTGGGGCTGGAGATCGAGATGATCTCGGGTCGACGGCTCTCGCCGTGAGACCGCGGTCTTCACCACCCTGATCTGCATGGCCTAGCGTCCAAGGATGGGTGACCCTGCGGACAACCCCAGCGTGCCTGACCGACTGGGGACCGACCGCCTCCAGCAGCTGGTGCAGGCCATGGTCGATGTGGGAAGCCATCTTGATCTGCCCACCGTGCTGCGCCGAATCGTCGGCACCGCCACCGACCTGGTGGATGCCCGCTATGGCGCCCTCGGGGTGCTCGACCCGACCCGGACTTCGCTGATCCAGTTCATCACCGTCGGCCTCTCGCCAGATGAGGTCAGACGGATCGGAGACCCACCGAGCGGACATGGGATCCTCGGGCTGTTGATCACCGAACCCGAACCGATCCGGCTACCCGATCTCGGGCGCCACCCCGACAGCTTCGGGTTCCCACCCGGCCATCCACCGATGACCTCGTTCCTGGGGGTACCCATCACCGTCCAAGGCCAGGTCTTCGGAAACCTGTACCTGACCGACAAGCAGTCCGCCGCTGAGTTCACCCCCATCGACGAGGAGCTCGCCATCGGCCTCGCCACCGCGGCCGGAGTGGCCATAGACAACGCCCGCCTCCACCAGCGGGTGAGGGACATGGATCTGCTCGAGGACCGTGAACGCATCGCACGCGACCTGCACGACACGGTCATCCAGAGATTGTTCGCCACCGGTCTCTCGCTCCAGGCATCGGCCCGCCTGGCATCGGATCCCACCCTCCACGACCGCATCCAGGTTGCCGTCGACGACCTGGATGCCACGGTGCGCGAGATCCGGGGAGTGATCTTCGGGTTGCACGCCGACCGGCGCATTGCTGGCGCCAGCTTGCGCCGCGACCTGCTCCAGCTGGCTTCGGAGTTGGCCGAAACCCTCGGGGCCGAACCTCGGTGCCGGTTCCACGGTCCCGTCGACAGCCTCGTCGCCTCCTACGACGAGGATCGTCCGGGCCCGGCTCTGGCCGCCGATGTGTTGGCGGTGGCCCGCGAGGCGTTGACCAACGTCGCTCGCCACGCCCGCCCTGGGAGTACCGAGGTAGAGGTGTCGGTGGCCGACGGGTGGCTCGTGATGGTGGTTCGAGATCCTGGGCTTCGCGAAGAGGGCGACCACAGCACGGTCTCCACCGACGGAGGTCACGGCCTACCAAACATCACACGACGCGCCGAGGCGAGGGGCGGTTCGGCATCGTTCCAACCGGACCCGGAGGGATCTCGTCTCATCTGGCGGGTGCCGCTCGATGCCGGCTCCACCTAGGATGGCCCGCCGCACCCGCCCTCGTAGCTCAGTCGGATAGAGCGTCCGCCTCCTAAGCGGAAGGCCACAGGTTCGATTCCTGTCGGGGGCACCCACCCACCACCGACACCTCGCGGCTATCGATTCGTCACAGGGGAAGCGTGTGAACGTCGACGGAGAACAACGACGGGGAGCCTGGATCCGCACCTGGGTCCCCGAGGACCCGCGCCACAGCGGAACCGAGCCCGACTATCGCTTCACGCTGGCCAACGAACGCACGTTCCTAGCCTGGATCCGCACCGCCCTGGCCTTGGCTGCCGGAGGGTTGGGAGCCATGGCGCTGTTGCCCGACGTGGCTGGTTCGGAACCCTTGGGGTTGGGACTGTTGGCCATGAGCTTCGTTATGGCCGCCAGCTCCTACCGACGATGGGCCCACAACGAGAAGTCGATGCGCCTCGGCACCCCGCTCTACGCGTCGCGGCTACCGATGGCGATCGCGGTCGGAACCGCTCTCTTCGCCATCATCGGCGCCGTGATCTTGGTGGCCAATACCCCGTGAGCCTCCCCCGCGCCCACCTTCCTCACCTTCACCACCGCTACCGCCGTCGATCGGGTGGGCTTCAGCAGGAACGCAACGCCCTGGCCTGCGAGCGAACCGCGTTCTCGGTGATGGGGGCGGGCCTGGTGTTGGCCCGTTTCGCGGCCGTGAACCAGTTCTGGGTCCTGGCCGGATCCGCCGTGGTGATCGTGGTTATGGGATCGGGCCTGCTGGTTTGGGCTGGCAGCCACTATGAGGACCGACTCGATCTGGTCCACCACGGCGACGAGGTGGTTCACCCCACGGCCGCCCGCTACGTCGGGTTGATCACCATGGCCACCACCGCCCTGTGCCTGATGGCCGGGGCGGCCACGATGCTTCTGCGGTGAGCCGGCGACAGACAGCTAGGAGGCTCGGTACTGGAGCCCCTGGCCTCCGTTGGTCAACGTGAGGACCTGGCCGTCTATCGACACCTCGACCTCACCGTCGAGCACGGCGAGGACCGAAGCCTCGACCGGAGCGCCGTCCCCTTCACATGCCATCAGGGTTACTCGCATCACTCCGAAATCAAGGACTCCTTCTCCGTCGAAGTCGCCGATGACAACGGACCCGCCACCGCTGTTGCAGCCGGTTGAGAAAGTGACGGTGCCATCATCAGCAATGTCGAGCGTCGGAGGCGTGACACCGGTGGGCAGGCTGGAGACGGCGTCGTTGGCGACGATCGACTCGAGGGTCCACTTCGTGCCGGTGAGGGGGGCATCAGCTTCCTCTTCCAGCGTGATGGTGACTTCATCCCCCGAGAGGACCAGGTTCGCGCCGTCCAGGGAAGCCTCGAGCCCGGCGGTCAACACCTCGGTCAGCCATGTGTCTTGAGCCATGAGGGGTTCCTCACACGCCATCATCGTGGCGGCCGGCGTGTCGACCCAGGCCAGCGTGTCCGCCTCAACCTTGTAAGCCCCTGTGATCGTGTTGCAGCCGCCGTTGACGGCCATGACCTCGCCTTCGAAGGTGATCCTGATCACCGAATCCGTTGCCAGATCGTGGCCCTCGACCGACGTGGACAGGAATGTTCTGTCCCGCAGGTCAGCGGCGAGGGAACTCGAACCTGACGCGGCGCCCGCCGTCGTTGTCGTTGCGGATCTGTTCGCGGCCGCAGTCGTGGCCGACCCGTCACCGGATGAGACGTCGTCGCCGGAGTCGCTGCCACAGGCGGTCATCCCGAGAATTGCGGCCAAGCCCAAGATGCCGATGAGAAGTCCGGGTCGGTTGATCATGGTTGTTGACGCTACCTGGGCCCCCAGAGCCGGGTCCGGTCACCTCGGCGGCGGGCCTCCCCGACCGATCACCTCGGCGGCGTCGCCCTCGGGCACGTACCCAGAACCGACGCTCAGGTCCAGCCGGGGAACCAGCTCGGCCGCCCGCCGGAGCAGCCCGGGGGGATCGTGGCGGTACCGCTCGAACAGCACCGCATTGGCCGCAGTAGCGACCACGAACAGCGTGCCGAGAATGAACAGGTAGCTCAGGACCGTGAGCGTGATCCCGAAGGCGCCGTAGGTGGCCGAGGAGTCGGCCAGCTTGGATGGCAGGTAGAAGGTTGCCAGGGCTTGGAGGCCCACGCCGCTCAAAGCTCCGATGGTCGTGCCCGGGAGAAGCCAATACCACTCCCGACAGCGGCGAGGAAGGATCCAGCTCAGCCCGAAGAAGGCCACCCCGAAGCTCGCCAACGTCGCCATCGATCCGGCCAACCCCGCGATCACACCCAACCGCCGCACCAGCGCCGAGACGTAGAAGACCAGCGCGAACAGCAGCAGGCTCCCGCACAGCCTCACGAAGGCTCGACCCTTGGACGGAAAACGAACGGTAGGGATCTGCCAGACCCGTGCCCCCGTCACCTGAAGCCCACCCAGCAAGCCCCAAGACGCGACCAGGAAACCCGCTAGCCCGGACAGGAGCAGCGGGAGTCGGCTCTTCTCCACATCTGCGCTGGCCTGGCTCAACCCGTCGACCATGGCCCCGCCCAGGTTCATGTGGTTGGCGGCATCGACGGACTCGGCTCGGGCGAAGCCGGCCACGGCGACGACGATCGCCGCCAAGGGGATCAACATGAGGAAGAGGCGGTAGGCCAGGTATCCGGCCAGGACCGTGCCGTCGGCGGCTTTGAACCGCTTGAA
Organism: Microthrixaceae bacterium; assembly: GCA_016702505.1. Classification (NCBI taxonomy): domain Bacteria; kingdom Bacillati; phylum Actinomycetota; class Acidimicrobiia; order Acidimicrobiales; family Microthrixaceae; species Microthrixaceae bacterium. Next base: position 84,002 of record JADJDU010000013.1, on the reverse strand, counting down.
CAGGTCGACGAGAAGATCGACGAGGACGTGGTTCTCCCGTTGGGCCTGGGCCCATCCGCGAGCTCCCGTCACCGCACCGCGGGTGCGTTCGCTCAAACCTCTGGGATGGCCCATCACCCGATTTGACCAGACCCAACGAGGATCAGTACAAACCCCACAACCACCGATTGACCGAGGCGTTGCCTCGGTTCAACCATTCCGTGCTCATGGGTCGGCTCGTCTTCGGGCTCGCCTCCTAAGCTCGATCTTGTGCCCTTGAACGAACCGGCTGTGCCCGCCTGGCTCGACCGACTCGCCGGAGTGTCCTGGCGCTTCTTGGTGGTGGCGGGGGCGGCCATGGTGATCATCTCGGGATTGGTGACCCTCGATGTCATCCTCCTGCCGATGTTCCTCGCCCTCTTGTTCGCCAGCGCGTTCCTTCCACTCGACCGGCGCCTGCGTCGCGTGGTCGGCCGCCCTGGCCTCACGGCTGCCGTCTGCCTGCTCACGTTGATCGCGATCCTGGCGGCCGTCGTGTGGATCACGCTGTCGGCCGTGTTGAGCGAGACCGACACCATCGGACGGGCCCTCGATCGAGGGGTGACTCGGGTGAGCGAAGCGGCCGTCGACTACGACCTCGTACCCGAGGACTACGACCCCGGCGGCGAGCAGCTGGCGAGTCGCGCCGCCGGATCGTTCGGGCGCCACCTGTTGACCGGGGCCACCGTCATCGTTTCAGTCACGGTTGACCTGGTGACGACCATGCTCTTGAGCCTCTTCATCACGTTCTTCCTCCTCAAGGACGGCGGGATGATGTGGCGGTGGGTGGTAGACCGCCTCGGACGGGGTTCCCCCCTGCTCGATACCACCGGGCGTCGAAGCTTCGACGCCCTGGCCGGCTACGTGCGAGGAGCGGCCATCGTGTCGGGCGTGGATGCGTTCTTCATCGCTATGGGGGCGTGGTTGCTGGGGGTGCCGTTCGCCGGCGCCATCTTCGTCCTCACCTTCATCATGGGCTTCATCCCCTACGTCGGAGCCTTCGCTGCGGGGGCCTTCGCCTCGGTCCTGGCCGTGGCCTCGGGCGGCATGGGCCGGGGCCTGGCCATGATCGCCGTGGTCCTGGTGGTCCAACAGCTCGAGACCAACCTCTTGCAGCCGGTGATCATGGGCAAGGCAACGTCGCTCCATCCACTGGTGGTGGCATTGGCTTCGGTAGCTGGCGGTGCGGTGGCCGGACTCCTAGGAGTGTTCGTGGCGATCCCCGTGGCTGCCGCCACCGTGGCGGCGACATCTGCACTCAACCAGGGAGGCTTCTTCGACGATCGACCCAGCGGCAGGCTGCTGAACACCCCCGATCACGATGAGGCGCTCTCGTCGAGCCGGGGCAACAACTCGACGTTGAGCCAGACGTCGTAGGGCAACGGCGCCAATCCTTGCCTCACCGCCGTTCGGACCTCGTGCTCCTGAGCGACGGTCACCTGAGAAGGCACCACACCCTCCACCTCGACGTACAACCGCCGCCCCACCTTGGTACTTCTGACCACGGGCGCAGCTAGATCGAACCGGGCCTGGACCTCGGCCACAGCGGCGTCGATCAGCTCCTGTACGTGGGCCTCGGGAGCTCCTTCCTGCAACTCGACCAACGCCCGGCGGATCATCCGCAGCGGTTCCGGCAGGAAGACGACACATGTGACCAGCACCATGGCCGGATCCACATAGGGCTCAGCACGGACGTACCGACCATCAATGGCCAGCAGCATTCCGAAGCCAGCCACCATGCCCAAGCCTCGCAGCGCGGCAACGCGCCACGCGGTGGCTTCGGCGACCAGTAGGTCAGAGTCGGCGGCACGAACGGAGATCCAACGCCACACCCCTACAGCCCCGGCCGTGGCCACCACGCCGTAGGTCAAGGCCGAGCCTGCGCCCACCTCGCTGCCACCGCCACGGATCACCCACACCGCCTCCAGCGCCGCGTATCCCAGCGTGCCGAGCAGGACCAGCCCCTGTACCACAATCGCCAGCGGTGTGGCTGCTCCCCTGCCGTAGTTGAACCGCGACGTTGGAGGTGCCGCCGACACCGCCGATGCCCTGATCAGAAGCACCGATACCACCACGCCCACCAAGCCGTAGGCGCCGTCGAGCAAGATCATCTGCGACCCGGCCGCGATCCCCCACAGCACTCCGAGCACACCGAGACCGGCCGTGGCCGCCACCGAACCCCACAAGGTCCGGCTCTCGTGGGCGGTCTCGGGCGGCGGCATCGCGAAGGCAATGTATCGGTCTCCCATCGGTAGGCTCCGCTGCCATCGACCCGATGACAATCACCTTCCTGATCCTCGGCGCCGTGGTGGTGCTGTTCGTGTGGAACCGCATACCGGTAGAACTGGTAGCCGTTGGGGCCGCGCTGTCCCTCTACTTCACCGGGGTACTAGAGGTGGAGGAGGCGCTCACCAGCTTCGGCGATCCAGCGGTGGTGCTCATCGCCGCCCTGTTCGTGGTGAGCGAGGGCCTCGATGCCACCGGGGTAACCGCATGGGCAGGCCAGCAGTTGATCGCCAGGGTCGGCGAGAGCCGGACCCGGCTGATCGTCTTGGTCCTGCTGCTGGTTGCGTTCCTGACTGCACTGATCAGTGTCAACGGCTCGGTGGCGGCATTGACCCCCATGGTGGTGGTTCTGGCCCTTCGAACCGGTCGACCGACCTCGCAACTTCTGATGCCGTTGGCATTCGGCGCGCATGCTGGCTCGATGCTCGCCTTGACCGGTACCCCGGTGAACGTCTTGGTCTCCGACGCAGCCAGAGGAGCGGGGACCGGCCCGTTCGGCTTCTTCGAGTTCACTCTGGTCGGTGTGCCTCTCGTGGCCGGAACCATCGCCATCGTCGTGCTCTTCGGTCAGCGCCTGCTGCCCGAACGCACACCGGAATCGTTGCCGGCCGACCTCAGTGACCATGCCCGCACCATGACCCGCCAGTATCTCAGTGATCACCGGGTCTACCGCCTCCGAGTTGAGGGCGGCGCCGCTTGCATCGGCGGCCAGGAGCGCGACCTACCTGAGACCGAGGACCTGGACATCGAGGTGGTCGGCGTCCAGGCGAACGGGACGGGGCTCGCTATCCACCCCTCCACCATCAACGAGGGAGACGTCCTCATCGTTCGTGGCGACGACGACCACGTCACCCGCTTCGCCGCTCGGGTCGGGCTCGCCCTTGAGGCCGAACCGTTCCAGGTCGACCCCAACGGCGCGGTGCTGGACCGGGAGATTGGTGTGAGCGAGGTGGTGATCCCGCCGCGTTCACCGGCCGTGGGTGAGAAGGTGTTTCCCGGCATGGTCACCGACAGCGGAGACCTGGTGATCCTCGCCGTTCAACGCAAGGGCGAAGACATCGGACCCGAACCGGTGAAGCTGGCCGTCGGAGACACCCTCCTAGTCCAGGGGCAGTGGATCGACCTGGATCGCCACGTCCCCTCCGACCCGGCGGTGCTGGTGGTCGACGAGCCGCAGCGGGTCCGACGCCAGGCCGTCCCCCTCGGACCCGGCTCGAAGGCGGCGGTGGCCATCGTGGCGGCCATGGTCGCGGCCCTGGCCACCGGAGCGGTCCCCGCCGTCGTGGCCGGGTTGACCGCCGCCGGGGCGATGATCCTGTTTCGGGTCATCGATGTCGACCAGGCCTACCGCGGCATCAGTTGGACCACGATCGTACTGGTCGGAGCGATGATGCCTTTGTCCACGGCCATGACCAAGACCGGGGCCGCCGACCGGATCGCCACCGGCCTGGTCGACCTGATCGGCGACAGAGGGCCTTACGCCTTGTTGTTCGGACTGTTCGTCCTGACCGCGGTGATGGGGCAGCTCATCTCCAACATGGCCACCGCCCTGATCGTGATCCCGATCGGCGTGTCCGCCGCTGTCGAACTGGGCGTTTCACCCCGGCCGGTGCTGATGTCGATCACGGTGGCCGCGGCTGCGGCCCTGCTCACCCCGGTGGCCACCCCCGCCAACCTCATGGTGATGGGGCCGGGTGGGTACCGCTTCGGCGACTACTGGAAACTCGGCCTTCCCTTGCTCTGCCTGTACTTGGCGGTATCGGTCGGCCTCGTCCCGCTGATCTGGTCCTTCTGAACTCGGCATCCCCTCCGTCTGGATTAGGTTCACCAGCCATGGTTCGCCTCGCCGCCCGTACAATGATCAGCTTGCTGGCCAACGCCGTCGGCCTGATCGTGGCGGCTCAGGTTCTCGACGACATGAGCCTCAGCGTGACCGGCTACGTCACCGCCACCGTCATCTTCACCGTCGTGGCCGTCTTCGTGGAGCCGCTCATCCGCCAAATGGCCCTCAAGAGCGCGCCGGCGATCCTCGGCAGCAGCGCCCTGGTAGCCACCCTGGCCAGCCTTGTTCTCACATCGATCATCGCAGACGGACTTCAGATCCATGGCCTCTCCACGTGGGTCATGGCCACCGTGGTGGTGTGGGCCGCAGCCCTGGCCGCCAACCTCCTCCTTCCCCTGGTGATCTTCAAGAAGGTCCTGGGCGAGGTTCGCAGCGCCAACTAGATCCAACACAAACAACCAACCGGAGTTACAGATGTCTGATCCTCGTTCCCTCGTCGTGCTCGGCTTTGACAACCAGCTCGCCGCCCAGGAGATGCTCACCACCCTGACCCGCCTGTCCACCGAGGGCACCTTGTTGCTCCAGGACGCGGTGTTCGTGACCAAGGCCGACAACGGTAAGGTCCGCGTCGTGCAGACCACCGACCCGTCCTCGGGTCAGGCTGCGGTGGGCGGGGCCTGGTGGGGCCTGCTGTTCGGTGTGCTCTTGGCCGTCCCGGTGTTGGGCATGGCCATCGGGGCCGGCAGCGCCGCCCTCATGGCCCGCATGATCGACACCGGCATCAGCGACAAGTTCGTCAAGGAGCTACGCGACTCGATCGAGCCCGGCAAGGTGTACTTGGCCGTACTGTTCAGCCACGCCAACGCCGACAAGGCCCTCGACGAGATGAAGCGCTACAGCGGTCTGGCCCAGGTCATCACCTGCAACCTGTCCGATGAGGCCTCGGCCCGCCTCAACGAGGCCCTGGCCAGCGGTTCCGTGCAGACCGACGTCTCCGACGAGGAATCCACCATCACCGAGTGAACACCTCCAAGAAGTCCCGGGTCCGGCGGGTGATGGTCTCCATCACCCGCCGACCCGCGTTCGGAGGCATGGCGGTGGGTCTGTTGTTCTGGTGGCAGTCGCTGTCACCCACGCTCATGCCTCGAGCCTGGGTGATCCAGGCGGCGGTCAGCGCCATATGCGTCACGTTGGGCTACGCCCTCGGCACTCTGGCTGGGCGTCTGACGAGGGCGGTCCTCCGGCGTCGGCGGGTCCACATTCCGGGGCGGCTCTGGCGCCCAGCCCGCTTCGGTGTAGGCGTCCTCGCCGTTCTGGCGCTGGCTCTCGGTTCGATCCGCTGGCTGGGGTGGCAGAACAGCCAACGGGAGTTGGTGGCCATGGATTCGATCTCGGGCACCGTCATCCCTCCGATGCTTGGCCTCACCGTGATCCTGGCCGGAATCCTCTTCGTGGCGGGAAGGATCGTCGGCGCCGCCGTGCGGGGCCTGGATCGATGGAACCAGCGTCATCTTCCCCGAGTCGCGGCCCAGCCGTTGACCGTGGTGCTGGTCTTGCTCCTGACGGTGTTGGTGATACGAGATGTGGCCTTTGCCCGCTTCACCAACTGGGCATCCACCAGCTTCGGGGCAGTGGACACCGGCACAGCCGATGGGGTGATCAGACCCGAGACCGAGACCGTGTCCGGTGGTATCGGTTCGCTTGTCGAATGGGACGACCTGGGGTTGCAAGGGCGATCGTTCGCCGGCGGTGCCACCACGGTGGACGAGTTGCAGGCGTTCTGGGGAGACGACACCGAGATCTCAGCTCCGATCAGGGCCTACGCCGGACTCCGTTCAAACGGTGATCCGCGAGGTCGGGCCCGGCTGGCCGTCGATGATCTGGAACGCGCCGGCGGATTCGACCGAGAGGTGCTGGTGGTGGCGACCGCCACCGGTACCGGTTGGATCGATCCCGACGCCGCCGAGGCCATCGAGCAGATCTATCGGGGTGACACCGCCATCGTGTCCATGCAGTATTCGTACCTGCCGAGCTGGATCTCCTTCATCACCGACCTCGACTTGGCCGCCGAGGCCGGCACCGAACTCTACGGCGAGGTCTACCAGCGCTGGTCCCAGCTCCCCGAGGGCGATCGACCCACCCTGTTGGTGTTCGGGTTGAGCCTCGGTTCCTTCGGTGCCGAGTCGGCCTTCGTCGGCCCCGACGCCGACACGTCGCTCACCAACATCGTGACCCGTTCCGACGGCGCCCTCTTCGTGGGGGCCGCGCATGCCAACCCCATCCTCCGCCAGGTGACCGGGGCCCGCGACCCCGGTTCGCCGGAATGGGCGCCCGTATTCGACCAGGGTCGGATCGTCCGTTTCGTGACCCGCGACCCCGACCACGGCGACCCCGAGGGCCCTTGGCCCCAGCCTCGGGTGTTGTACATCCAACATCCGTCGGACCCCGTCACCCATTGGGGTATGGACTGGCTGTGGTCCAGGCCGGGGTGGATGGATGATCCACGGGGCTACGACGTGCCCGCCGACGGTCGTTGGTTCCCGGTGGTCACCTGGGTGCAGGGCATCTTCGACCTCATGGCCGGCTTTGCCGCTCCTCCTGGGTTCGGCCACGACTACCGCCTGGACTACGTCGACGGCTGGACCCGCATCGCCCCGCCCGAGGGCTGGAGCGCGGAGGACACCGTCCGGCTGGAGCACTTCCTCTTCCCCGACCGCTGAGGACGCGAACAATCAGCTCGATGAAACCCCGCACCGCCTTGGCCGTTCTGGTCGGCGGGCTGACCGTGGCCAACCTGGGAAGGACCGCGTTGGTCCCTGGGCCTTGGCATTTCACGTTCAACCTCGGGATCGGCGCGTTCGCCGGCGGAGTGGCATGGATCACCGGTCTGACCCGGACCGAGATGGGCTTGAGCCGGCGATCGGCTCCAGCCGGTCTGAAGTTCGGGCTCGGGGCCGCCGCCGCCATAACGACAGGAGTGGTCGGCCTGGGATTGGCCGGTGCCTTGACCGACGATCGAACCGACATGTCGGCGCTGACCATGCTGAGCCGGGCACTGGTGGTCATCCCATTGGGAACGGTGGTGGTGGAGGAACTGGCCTTTCGCGGGACGCTCCACGGGCTGCTCCGCCAAACTGGCTCGGAGCGCTGGGCATGGGTGGCGGGGGCGACGCTGTTCGGCCTCTGGCACGTCTACCCGACGTGGATGGCTGATCGGGACGCAGCGATGACGGTGGGAACCCTCGTGGCAACCACCATCGCTGGGACAGGGTTCATCTGGTTGCGCGTCCGCTCCGACAGCGTCATCGCCCCCGCTGTCGCCCATTTCGCCACCAACAGCGTTACCTTGGCCGTGGCCTGGATCCTTCGCTGAACCCCCTCGGTCCGCGCCCCGGACCCACCCATTCGAGTGGGCCGGTCCAGACGGCACCGCGGGACCCACCCTCCCGGGGCTTTATGGTTCTGGGATGGAAGACATCGTCATCGGTCTGGTCGCCCTGATTGCCGGTTCTGTGTTCTGCTACAGCGGCTACCGCGCCTTTCGGGTGATCATCCCGATCTGGGGTGCGTTCACCGGGTTCGCCGCCGGCGCCGGCCTCATCTCGGCCCTCACCGGCGATGCCCTGTTGGCCAAGCCCATCGGTTGGGTGCTTGGCCTCATCTTGGCCCTCGGATTCTCGGTGCTCGCCTACCTGTACTACGAAGTGGCAGTGGTGTTGACCATGGGGTCGGTCGGGTTCATGGCCGGATCGGCCCTCATGACCGCCTTGGGCGTGAGCTGGAACTGGCTGATCGTGTTGGTAGCGGTGGCGGTGAGCCTGGTGTTCGCGGTCTTCGCCATCACCACCAACTTCCCTCGCATCGTTCTGGTGGTGGTGAGCGCCACCGCCGGGGCGACGGCAATGGTTGCCGGGGGCATGCTGCTCACCGGCGCCCTGGAAACCGCCGACCTGACCCGGTCCTATGTGACCGAGCGCATCCACGACGACTGGTGGTGGTACCTGGGTTACGCCTTCCTGGTCATCAGCGGGATCCTCAGCCAGGCTGCCGCCAACGCCCAACAGGACCTCCGCACCGCGTGGTACGTCGAGGAACGGCGCACCGCATAGGCCTGACCACAAGGCGGTCCGTCCGCCTGTTGGGACGAGACTCCTTAGCGCTCAGCCTCGAGCCAACCTCTCGGCCACTTCGAGCCGTGCCCGCAGTTGGCTCACCGTCGCCTCTGTGACCCGCCCCACCCCTGACAGCCGGTTCAGTTCCGAGTTGACCTGGGCGTGGGTCTGGCCGGTGCGACGGGCGATGGTCGCCACCATCTCGGAGTTCTGCTCGCGCAGCCGCCGCTTCTCCTCTCTTCGGGTGCGGGCAGCGTCTCCACCGAAGCTGATGCCGAGTTCGTCGAGGCTGCGCCGATCCCCGGCCAGCGGGGGCGGCGGGGCCAGGTCCAAGATCAGAGAGGGATCATCGTCGAGGCTCGCGCCAGGTCGTCGTCGACATGGTCCGCGCTGAGAAGGGCGCATGGGTCTGGTGGTCGGTGGCCACCGCCGACAGGGCCGCGAAGAGCGAGAGCTGCTCCTCGGCCCCGGTGTCGAGCGCGGCCGGGTCCCGCTCGAACCGCTCCTGCTCCCGGCGCCGCAGGCTGTGACGGCGCTGGTCGGCGATCTGGAAGGCACGGCTCCGCAGGCGGGGGTCATCGGGGATGAAGACGAACGCCTTCTGGTCCCTCACTCCCGGTGTCCAGCGGACGAACCGGCCTACGGCCTGGCGGAAGAACAGCTCGGTGGTGGTCGTGGTGGCGTAGACACCGACCCGCAGCCGAGGGATGTCGACGCCCTCCGACACCATCCGCACCGACACCAGCCAGGGATCCGAGCCCCCGGCAAACCGAGCGATGAGGTCAGATGCGGCCGGATCGTCGGAGGTGACCACCGTGGCCTCCTGCCCGAAGCGGTTCCGGAGGAGCGCGGCGATCCCCCGGGCGTGGTCCTGGTCGATGGCGATCACCAGGCCGCCGGCATCGGGCTGGCGGGCCCTCACGGCGTCCAACTGGGCCACGGCTGATCGCATCACCGCTGGCAGCCACTCTCCTTCCAACGACAGCGCGGTGCGGAGCCGCTGGCTGGACCGGGCCTGATCGAGGGCGTCGTCGAAGGATGCCGACTGCATGGAGCCGTCGGGAGCGGTCCACTCCATGTGACCGTTGGTGCGCGGGAAGTAGACCGGCCTGACCACCCGTCGATCGGCCAGTGCCTCGCCGTAGCCGTACTCGAAGTCGGGGCTGGCTTCGTCGAGCACGTAGCGGACGAAGGGTATGGCCCGGGTGTCGCTGCGAAAGGGAGTCCCCGACAGGGCCAGGCGACGGGGAGCTGGCGAGAACGCTTCGAGCACGGCTGCACCCCAGGCCCGCTCGTCGCCGGCGTGGTGGATCTCGTCGAAGATCACGAAGGCCCGGTCGGCCAGCGAGCGCAACACCGCAGCGCTGGACGCAACCTGTTGGTAGGTCGTGACGATGCCGTGCATGTCGGCGGGTAGGCGGCCGTCGGTCGCTGACCAGTTGGGGTCGAGGTGAAGAGCGAACCGGGCCGCGGCCCGAGCCCACTGGAGCTTGAGGTGAGCGGTGGGTGCCACGATCACCAACCGACGGCGGGGGTGGTCGGCAAGCACCTGGCGGGCCGCGGTGAGGGCGAAGGTCGTTTTGCCGGCCCCCGGGGTGGCCACGGTGAGGAAGTCGTCGTGGCCTGCGGCCACGAACTTCTCGAGGGCCGCCTTCTGCCACGGCCGAAGCCGGATGCTCCGGGTCACCGGGTGCTGCTCATCGGATCATCGGACAAGACCATGGGAGAGTCGATTCTGCCATGCCGGCAGTCGAGGCCCTGGACCGGGGCACAATCCGTTGCCCCACACCACCGGAGGCCACTACGGTACGTGAGGTCACCTGGTCACGGGTGACCTCATTCGTCACTGTCAGGAGCACAACGTGAACCTCACTCGTACCGTCAGGGCCGCCGTGGCCGCAGGTGCCGTCGGCACCGCCTTGCTGACCTCCTCCCTGATGGCCAACACGGCCCAGGCCGGAAACTGCGACCCCAAGGAGTCGGTCCTCGCGGAGGGCAACGCCCGACAGGTCGATCCGTGCTACGTGCCGACCACCCGGCCCCCGATCCACATCCCCACCACCACCCGGCCCACCACCACCACCACCGAGGCCCCGACCACCACCACCGAGGCCGAGCGCCCCACCACCACCGTGGCTCGCCCCTCCACCACCATGGCTCCTAGCACCACCACCACCACGGCCCCCGTGGTCGGCGGCGCCACCGGCGCCCGCCCCGTGGCCGCCCAGGCTGCCTACACCGGCTGAACCAACCAGCCACCCAGAACAACCGAGGAGGCCGGCCCACCAGGGCCGGCCTCCTCTGCGTCCTACCGGAAAGCTTCTTGGCTTGCCCCGCTGATCGTGGCGCTAATGTTGCCCGTACCGCGTCGCTCACTTGGGGTGGCGCACCAATACCCGAGGAGCGGGACACATGAAGAAGACCAACCGCGGCGTTCGCGCCGCCATCGCCGCCGGCACGCTCGGCCTCGCCGTCGTAGGCACCGGCCTGTTCGGCGGTGCCGCCGAAGCCGGTCGTTGCGACCCCAAGGACAACGAGAAGATCATCGATCCCTGCTACGTGCCGACCACCCGGCCGCCGATCCACATCCCCACCACCACCCGGCCCACCACCACGACCACCGAGGCCCCGACCACCACCACCGAGGCCGAGCGCCCCACCACCACCGTGGCTCGCCCCTCCACCACCATGGCTCCTAGCACCACCACCACCACGGCCCCCGTGGTCGGCGGCGCCACCGGCGCCCGCCCCGTGGCCGCCCAGGCCGCCTACACCGGCTGAACCAACCAGCCACCCAGAACAACCGAGGAGGCCGGCCCACCAGGGCCGGCCTCCTCCGCGTCAGCCTTGATCCACCGATCGATCTTGGGTTGTTCTCGATTCTCCATGGTCACCCAGGCGAACGGGTTCTCTGTGCGGCCACCGTTAGTGCTCGGCTGTCTGACGAGTTGAAGTCACAGGACTGGGCGGGGGTTCGGGGGCAGAGCCCTTCGTGGCGGAGCCCCTGACCTGCAGAGATCGGCTTTGCCGGTCGTAGCAGCGAAGACGTCGGCCGTCAGGCCGGCGACCGAACTCCGCCGGAAGGCTCCGCCTTTCGGCGGATCCAGGGTTAGTCCTCGAGCAGGTCGGCGGCCAAGCTGGCGATGGCGATGGTCCTGCGAGCCTCACGGATCAGGTGCTGGTCCAGGCCGGCGGTGAGGTAGGCGATGCTCAGGCCGCTGACAGGATCGGCGAAGGCGATCTGGCCCCCAGCCCCAGGGTGGCCGAACGATCGACCCGAGGCGGTACGACCGAATCCCCTTCGGTCAGCGAAGCCATCGTCTGAGGCCAGGATCAGGCCAAGGGTCCTGTTGGCGGGAGTCCCGGACCAGTCAGCCAAGGTCACCATGGCCTCGGCCGTACCTGCCCTGAGCATCTCCGGTGACCACAAACCTCCTGGGTTGTGGATGAAGGCCTGGTAGAGCATGGCCAGGTCGGCAGCCCGCATGACACCGCCTCCGCCCGGCACCCCAACTGTTCGAGCCACCTGATCGGTGAGGGTGAGCAGGGCACCCACCCGCACGTCGGGCGGGATGAGGGCCTCGAGGTCCACCGCCACCCCGAACGATGCTTCCATCTCGGCTGGCGTGGGGAGCTCGCCCACAACAACCGAGTCGATTATCCCGACCTGATCCGAAGCTGGAATGCCGAGAAGACGGTTGAGACCCAAGGGTGCGGTGACCAGATCCTCGATGGCATCGCAGTGGTCGAGGCCGGTGACCGCCGCGATGATCTCAGCCAGGATCCAGTGCCCCGAGGTGGTGTGGTACTGGTAGGCCTCCCCCGGCTCCATCGTGAGCTTCCACTTGGAGAAGGCCTCCAGCCGGCTCGGCCTGGTGTCCCACCGCGGCGGGCCGAGTGGAGCGAACGGGAAGCCGCCGGTATGGGTGAGAACCTGGGCCACGGTCACGGCTTCTTTGCCGTTGGTGCCGAACTCGGGAACGTAGGCGGCGCAGGCCTCGTCCACGTCAACCCGCCCCTGATCGATCAACCGCCACAGCGCTGCCGCCACCAGGGCCTTGGTGGCGCTGTAGGCCACGAAACGACTGGACTCCGGTGCTCCGATGGTGGCGTCCACCACGATCTCGCCGTGGCGCGCCACCGCGATCTGCACCGCGGGTGCCAGCCCTTCGTCGACCTCTCGCCGGACCCGGGTGAGCAGGCGTTCGACCTTTTCGGCATTCACCGGTCGATTGTCGGTCGGGCGGACGTCGTAATCATTCCCGTGCATGCTGTTTCCGATCACAACCCGAAGCTAACGGACGGTGCGTTAGGCCTCTTAGGCCTTGAGGTCCACGCAGGCACCAGGTCCGCTCAACACACCGGTGCGATAGGCCTTGACCCGATTGAACCCGGGACCCTGACGTTCCCGGTCGGCTGCGGTGCGGAAGGTGAGGAGCACCTTGACGCCTTCGTCGAGGTCACCGGGGGAGAGGGTGAGCACGTATCGCTCTCGAAGTGCCGGGTCGGTCTGACGTTCGGGCAACATGGCTGCGGCCCAGGCGCCGGTGAAGCAGTCGGCTCGGAGGGTGGCAGTGACCTCATCTCCCGGCGGCTTTTGGAGCTGATCTTGCACCTCCATCCCGTACTGGGTGCCGAACAGCGCTCCCACCGCGAAGTCGCCCTTGTCATACGCCTGGGGAATCGTCTCTTCGGACTCATAACCGATGTAGCGCTCGGGTACGCACAGGAACAACCGGAAACCGGTCGCCGGAGCGCCGTTGCACGTGGGCGGATCGTCCAGGGTGAAAGGGCGAGGAGCGGCCATGGGTTCCCATGCACGGCCACCACTGAGGGCCGGGAACACATCGGCCCAGTAGGCATCGAGGGAGCGGAAGGCCTGGTCGACCATCTCGTCCTGGGGCCGGTCACCCAGCGTGTAGCGGTCGTCGCCCTCGAACTGGAACTGGAACGGCCGGGGATCCCCGACGGTGAAGCCACGACACCGACCGGATCCCTCCTCGTAGCCCACCTGGAAGGCGCTGACACGGTCGAAGCCCGAGCCATGGGCGTTCGGGTCCTCGGAGCTGGCCCCAGCCGCGTCACGGAACGAGAGGATTCCGGCCAGGGCTTGGTCCAGCTCACGGGTACCAATCTCGAACCGAGACGTGCCCGAGTCGGCCACGTGCTTGGCCCAAGCGCCGGCGTAGCAGTCGGCCTGGAGCTCCATGACCACGGTCGGCTGTTCGAAAGCGGCTCGGTGCTGGATGGCGTGACCGAACTCGTGGGCGAGCACGACCGCCACGGTGAAGTCCCCGAAGGTCTCTGCCAACTCGGGCATGAGGAACTCCTCGTCCCACGCGATGGCGTCGTCGGACGGGCAGAAGTAGGCGTTGTGGAGGACCTGGTTGACGTCGTAGGGCTGACACGGGAGCGTCGACGGCCGCGAGTTCCGGTCGACCGCGAAGTAGCCGCCTGCGGGAGCAACGTATGCCGCACCGTCGAAGGTGGCGGGGTATGCGGCCCCCCAGAAGGCGTTGAGGTCGGCGATGGCATTCGCCGCGACGCGGTTGACCGGGGCCCCTGTATCACCGTTGATGACCAGGTCGGTCGGTGGGGGGAGGGTGGTGGGCGCGCTGGCATCGGTGCTCGCACCGGCTTCAGGCGAGAAGTCCGAACCGCCATCGGTCGTGGAAGGTCCCGAAGCGTCCTTTTGGTGATCGATCCCCACGCCACAGCCCGCCGCCACCAGCAAAGCAGCGACGGCAACCATCACCCGCTTGTCGAACCTCAATGGTCTCTCCCTATGCCTCGGGCATGCTGGCGAATCTGCCACGTCTCAGTTGGCTTGCGCGGCCCATTCCACCACGCGCCCGGGCAGATGCGGCGTCACGTGGTCATCGGTCGGCTCGGGCCGCCACGGCCAGGTCGAACAACGTGCGCCAGCCCGCCGAGTCGATGTTGAGATCTACGAGGCGTTCTTCGACCGCTTCGGTGCGGCTGCGCGCCGACTCGTGGCCCAGTGCGCTGGCTATCCGGGCACCGGCCAGGCTGAACACGACCGACGACAGCACGTCTCCGGTGGAGGCAGTGACTGCTATGGCGCCGTCCACCTCCGCAAGGGCCATCGTCGAGGCGCCTTCCACCTCCTCGGGTGGGACCTCGGATCGAGCCTGGATAGCTCTCGCCAGATCCAGGGCTCGAGCGATGGAGACGAACCCGCGATCCAAGTAGGTAGCACCGGGGCGTGAGCCCACGGCCTCAGCGGACTCTTCGAGGTCGCCGCGACCGGTGACGGCCGCCAACAGGGCCCGTCCTGCATAGAGGTTGGCCGACACCTCGCCCACCTCGTCTCGCCGGAGGTAGCCGGCGGCCAGGTCGGGATCTCCTCTCTGAAGGGCAAGGATGCCAAGTGCCGTGGCTGCCTCTTGGCTTCCGTGATCGGCCAGGACGCGCAGATCCCCCTCCACGTCTTCGGCGAGCTCGGGCTGACCGATCTGAACCGCGACCGCGCCCCGGGTTACCCGAGCCATCTGCCCGGTGGGAACGGCAGTGATCCCCCCTGACGCTCCGACCTGGTCCAAGAGCGCGAGCCCTTCGTCGACCCGACCGATCATGGTCAGGGCGCGGCCGAGCACGGCGCCGGCCTGCCCTCTGCCCCAGGTGTCGCCCAAGCGGTCGAAGGTGGCCATCACCGCGGTGGCCAGATCCACAGCCCCGGCCGTGTCGCCCTCCCACAGCATCGCCGCTGCCAGCAACAACTCGGTCACCGCTATGGCCCATGGGTCGCTCAACGTGAGGGCCCGGTCCCGGGCCTTCACGGCCAGCTCTCGAGCCTCCCCGACCTGGCCCTGCTGGAAACGGATCCAAGCGAGAACACCCCACGCCCACGCAATCCCTTGGCTGTCGTCTAGCTCCGCGAACAGATCGACCGCCGACGACGCGTGCTCGGCAGCTCGACCGGTGCGACCGGACACGAAGGCGATCCAAGCCAGGTTCTGATGAGCCCACCCTTGACCGGACCGATCCCCCACGTGCTCGAACTCGGTGAGTGCTTCCAACGCAGACCGCTCCGCCTGGTCCAGGCGACCGTCGAGTATCTCGACCTGAGCCCGCTCTCGCAGGGCCCGGGCTTGACCTTCGTGGTCGCCCTGCTCGCCGAAGGCGACGGCGGCCGCGGTCAGGGAGGCAATCGCGTCGTCGGGCCGGCCCTCGCGCTGCTGCACCAGCCCACAGACGACCTCGACCTCGGCTCGAAGCGTGGGCTCGTCGGCCAGGACAACGAGCTCGGCGGCCTCGGCAATGTGGCGGTTGGCGCACTCCTGATCCCACAGCGACAACGACAGCGATGCCAGTTCCACCAGTATCAGCACCGACTCAGACGGCCGGGCCACCCGGTCGGGGCCGATCAGGTCCAGCGCCTTCTGATAGTGGCGGCGGGCCGTCGGAAGAGCCATGTCAGCGCGGGCCTGCTCGGCCGCCTCGACTACCCAGCGGCGAGCACTGGCATCGATGTCGGCGCCCAATGCGTGGCTTCCGTTCACCGCCCCCATCTCAGCCATGAGCAGAGCAGCCTCGGCATAGTGGTGGGCTAGCTGATCCACCACCCACGCTGGCCTCGGATCCCGAACTGCCACGTGGTGTTCGAGGTAGGTGGCGATTGCCTCGTGACGAGTGGCACGGTCCGATTTGGTGATCGTCTGGTAGGCGACCTCCCGAACCAGATCGCTTCGGAACGACCACCGTTGACCGTCGACCTCGATCAAGTCGTGCGCCACCAGGACCGCCAGTGCTTCGGCCACACCCATCCCACGGTTGAGGAACTGTGCGAGGCGTTCCAGTGCTTCGACCATGCCTCGACCACCGAGCACGGCAGCGTCCTGCAATACCGAGCGAGGACCTACGTCGAGGTCGTCGAGCCGGGCGGCGACGAGTCCTAGCAGGTTGTCTGGGAGGGTTTCGGGAAATGCCGCGGCACGGGTGATGGCCATGCCGGGCCCATCATCATCCTCGCCGCCGGCTGAACCCAGGCCACCAGGACCGTCGAGAACGTCGTGGTCGTGACTACCCGGCGGGGGTCCCTGCCCATCGAGGAGCGCCACCAACTCCTCCACATAGAACGGATTCCCGCCGCTGCGGGTGTGGAAGGCAGCCACAACCTCGGGCCGAACGACGCGACCGCTCAAAGCCTCGAGCAATTCGCCGGTAGCTGAACGGCTCAGCGGATCGAGATGGAGGCTCAGGTGGTTGTGACGACCTGGCCTCGGAGCCCAACGCTCGAGCAGGGATGAACGGGCCGTGGCCACCACCAACACCGGACTGTGGTGTACCTCCTCCAACACGTCATCGAGGAGTGAGAGAACCACGTCGTCGCCGAAGTGGAGGTCTGAGAGCTTCAGGACCACCGGACGGCGGAGCGAGGATGCGGTGAGGTAGGCGGCCAACGCCCGGGCGGCGCGACCCTGAACCGAGGCCGGGGATGCACCCCCGCTGGTGTCGAAGCCCATGAGCGGCAACAGGCCTTCGGCCACTTGTTCAGCCTCGGAGCCCGAGATGGACGGGTCCACGCGAGCCACCTCGGCGATGAGCGCCTTCCTCACGTTGACGCGGTCATCTCTGTCGCTGAGGCCGAGCGCTGAATGGATGGCCTCGGTGATTGGCCACCACACGTTGGCTTCTCCGCAGGGAACGCAGCGGCCGTGGCGGACCACGGCCCGATGCTGGTCCACCGACCACTGGGCCACCTCGTCGGCCAGCGACTCTTGCCCAGACCCACGTCACCGAGCAGCAGGATCAGGCCACCCCGCCGGTTGCCTACCGACAGGTCGACCGACCGCCGCAACATCTCCACCTCGATGTCTCGCCCGACCAGAGGCACCTCCTCTCGGCGGGGCCGATAGCCAGGTGGGGCGACCGGCGATACCGCGGCCCAGACCTCCACCGCGTCTTCCCGACCCTTGGCTTCCATGAGCCCCCGCGGTTCGTAGGCCACGTTTCGAGCCGTGGCCGAATGGGTGGCCGCCCCCACCAGCACCTCCCCGGGCTTGGCCGCGGCCTGAAGACGGCTGGCGGTGTTGACGACGTCGCCCATGGCGGTGACCGAACCTGCCGCTCTCATCGCACCCACCAGCACCTCGCCGGTGTTGACGCCGATCCGCATGCGAAGGTCCAGACCGAGCAACGCCGCCTCCGCGTCCAGCGTCTGTTGCATCCGCAACGCCGCCCTGACCGCTCGCTCGGCATCGTCCTCGTGAGCGATCGGGGCGCCGAAGAGAGCGACCAGAGCGTCTCCGATCACCTTGTCGACCTGGCCGCCATGGGCGATGACGTCCTCGGCCAACCGCTCGAAGCACCGGTCCACCAGGTTCTTGACCAGCTCGGGGTCCAAGCGCTCCGACAACGTCGTGAACCCGACGAGGTCGGCGAAGACGACGGTGACCACCCTGCGCTCGTCGACCAACTGAAGCGACCTACCGCACGCCGCGCAAAACCGGGCTTCAGGTGCGGTGGCAGCGCCGCAAGCTGGACAGGTCATGGCCCTCAGCCTACGGACGGCGGGGGTCTAGTGGATCGGTCATATCTGTCGTCGTCGGGTCGGACGGAGCCCATCCTTACCAAGGCCTCCCCCACGCCGCATCCAGTGCTCGGCTCGGCTTCTTGTGGGAAGGTTCTCCTACGGGGCCAACATGTGCGCATGGCAATGGATCCGGCTCAGCTCACCCACGAACACCTCGCCTTCCTGACCGAAAGACACCTGGCCACCCTGACCACGATCCGCGTCGACGGCAGTCCCCACGTCGTACCCGTCGGATTCACCTACGACCCCGATCGGTCGGTGGCTCGTGTCATCTCGTTCGCGTCGAGCCGAAAGGTGGCCAACATCGCCATCAACCCGAGTGGTTTCGGTGCTATTTGCCAAGTGGACGGTGGTCGTTGGCTGACTTTGGAGGGTTCGTGCTCGGTGTCGTCCGACCCGGTCAGGGTCGCCGAGGCCGTGGCGGCCTACGCCCATCGATACCGCCAGCCCAAGGAACGCGCTGATCGCGTCGTCTTGGAGATATCCGTCGAGAGGGTTATCGGTCGGGTCTGAACTCCACCCAGAGCGAGATCCACGTGCCTTTGAGCACGGCGAGTGGCCTGGGAATAGGTCGATCGGACCTTTTCGGCGGTTTGTGTCTGCTGGGGCAAGCATCGCGCTCACGTCGATATCCGCGTTTGCCGAATACCGATCGTGACCCGCGGCCGCCGGCCGTGGCCTCGAACCCGGGAGCTTCACGTGTTCAACCGCATGCGGATCCGCACAAAACTGGTGGTCGCCCTCCTCGTTCCCTTGCTGGCCTTGGCCGTGCTGTCGGTGATCGCCATCGGTGCTGCCAACCAGGAAGCCGACGACACCGCTGAGCGGGCCGACGACATCGAGGTCCAGGTGGAGATGGCCAGCTCGTTGATCGGACCGGCCGGGCTCATCAGCGCCATCCAGGACGAGCGCAACAACGTTGCCGTGGACCTGATCGGTATGAGTGCGGTGATGACCGGCGACCCGAAGGCTCAGGGCTCGCTTCAGGGTTCCTACGACGCCACCGACGAAGCGGTGGCCGATTTCCGCCAGGCCATCGGTCGGCGCAGCGAGGCCGTGCAACAGGCCTTCGCCCCCGCTCTCAAGGCTCTGGACGATCTCGAAGAGATCCGCGAGCAAGAGCGTGCCATGCCCCTCGACGAGCGCAACAACGTGGGCGGGATCGAGATGTCGGTCAAGACGTTCGACGACTACTCCCGCGTGATCAACTCGTTCTTCGACGTGAACGCGCAGATCGCGTTGGGCCTCGATGACGCCGAGCTTCGGTCCGGCGCCCGATTCATCGACCAGATCAGCCGCTACTCGGACCGTGAAGCCATCATCATCAAGACGATCGTGTTTCCGCTGATCCTGCCCAACTCCCAGGGCCTGTACGCCGACCGCATCTCGCACCGCCTGGCCACCGCCCTGGTCGAGCTCAACCGCAACACCCGTCACGAGCTGGAGACCACCGGAACCGACTTCTACCGGGACTTGGCCAAGGCCAACTTCAAGGCCGACGAGACCACCTTCGCCCGTGAACTCTTCGACGGAGCCATCGAGGGCGACGAGGTGGACCTGGCTGCCATTCTGGGCGACGAGACGGTGGCCTCGGTCCTCTACCACGAGGCCACCCGCAACAAGGCTGGGGAACAGCTCGAGAAGGACGCCACTTCCCTTATCGCCACCGCCCGCGCCACCAGCGACGACGCCGCCAGCCGGGCCCGGAACGTGACCATCTTCACCGGTGTGGTCATGACCCTGGCAGTGGCGATCACCCTCATCGCCAGCCGCTCCATCGCCAAGCCGCTGGGCCGGCTGGTCGAAGAAGCCGAGACCATGGCCAACGAGAGCCTGCCCGGCACCGTTCAGGCCATCCTCGACGCCCCGCTCGGCGAGGACGTGGTGCTACCGGATCTACACACGGTCGAGGCCTCCGGCGGCTACGAGATCGCCGAGCTGGCCGGTGCCCTCAACACCGTTCAGTCCAGTGCCGCCGATCTGGCCGCCGAACAGGCCATCTTGCGCCGCAACATCTCGGACTCCTTCGTCAACCTCGGTCGACGGAACCAGAACCTGCTCAGCCGCCAGCTCGACGGCATCACCGACATGGAACGGAACGAGACCGATCCCGAGGTGCTCGAGAAGTTGTTCACCCTGGACCACCTGGCGACCCGCATGCGGCGAAACGCCGAGTCGCTCCTGCTGCTGGCCGGCCTCGAGCCGCACCGCCAGTGGGCCGCTCCCGTCGCCCTGATCGACGTCATCCGCGGTGCCATGGGCGAGGTGGAGGATTACCACCGAGTTGAGATCACCCGCCTGGACGAGGTGACGGTGAAGGGGTCCACCGCGGCTGACCTCACCCACCTGGTCGCCGAGCTGCTCGAGAACGCCCTGAACTTCTCACCTCCCGGTCGCAGCGTGACGCTGTCGGGCGCAGCCCGCGACCACGGCTACATGCTGGCCATCGTCGACAACGGGATCGGCATGGAGGCCGACGAGCTGGCCCAGGCCAACGTCCGCCTCGCCGGCGGTGAGTCCTTCACGGTGGCTCCGTCCCGCTACCTGGGCCACTACGTGGTCGGCATCCAGGCTGCCCGCCTTGGGGTCAAGGTCAACCTCCAGGAGACACCCGGTGGCGGCATAACCGCGATGATCGACCTCTCCGGAGTCCTCTCCACCGATGAGAGTGCTCCCAACGAGCCCTCGGCCGCCCCCGCCCCAGCCCCAGCCCCGGCGCCAAGCCACGACGAGCCCGAACCGGCTCCGGCGCCGGCCAGCTCCAACGGGCATGGGAGCGGGGACCGCCAGAACGCGGCCACCACCGAGTTCCAGGCCCCCGAACCCACCGAATCGGCCTACGGTGGAACCACGGCCAGCGGCTACAAGAAGCGAGTCCGAGGCCAAAACGCCCCCAGAACCGAAGTGGTTTCCGCCCGTGGAGACTCAGCAACCCCAGCCAGCAGCGCGGCATCTGATTCCGGATCCACCGCCGAGGAAATGCGCTCGATGCTCTCGGGGCTGCAAGCTGGTAGCGAACGAACCCGCTCCGAGGCCAGAAACAACGAAGCACCCGAGGAGACCTGATGAGCGTGAACGACGATGCCCAGGAGTTCAACTGGCTGCTGAACAACTTCGTGAGCTCCACCAGCGGTGTGTCCGATGCGGTGGCGGTCTCCTCGGACGGTCTACTCATGGCCCGCTCCAACACGCTGGACGAAGCCGGTGCCGATCAGCTTGCCGCCATCATCTCGGGCTTCGTCAGCCTGGGCGACGGGACCACCCGATGCTTCGGGTTCGAGGAGCTCAACCAGATCATCGTGGCCATGAAGGGCGGCTACATGTTCGTCTCGGCCATGGGAACCGCTGGCTGTCTCGGCGTGGTAGCCGAACCCCGCTGCGACATCGGCAATGTCGGCTATCAGATGACGCTCCTAGTGGAGCGGGCCGGGCGCATGCTGACACCTGAGCTGATAGATGAGCTCAAGAACCTGGTGATGTCGCGGTGACCCCATCGGGCCCCGGGGGCCACGACTTCGTGCGGCCGTTCATCATGACCGGTGGCCGTACCGCCAGCCGCAGCTTGGACCTACGGCTCGAAACCCTTGTTCGCAAGGTTCCATCGGCGGCCGTCGATGGGCGCATGCCGTCCGAGAAGGTGTCGGTCCTGAACCTGTGCGAGGCCCCCACCTCGATCGCCGAGCTGGGCGCCGAGCTCAAGCTGGTGGTGGGTGTCGTCAAGGTCTTGGTCGAGGACCTGGTCGAATCCGGCCACGTCGAGGTGTTCGTGGATACGGTCGAGCCGGTTGAGTTCCCCGATTTCGACGACGAGATCGACCTGCTCACCCGCATCAGTAACAAGATCCGGAGCCTTTGATGTCCTCTGTCGCCTCCCCCGCCGACCAGAGCACCCCCACCCGACGCCGAGGCCCCCGCTCGGCCAAGATCGTCATCGCCGGCGGATTTGGCGTCGGCAAGACCACCATGGTCGGTGCGCTCTCTGAGATCCCACCCCTGACCACCGAGGCGGCCATGACCACCGCCGCCACGGGGGTCGACGACAAATCCCAGGTGTCGACCAAAACTTCGACCACCGTGGCCATGGATTTCGGTCGCCTGACCATCGACGAAGAGCTCGTACTCTTCATGTTCGGAACCCCAGGTCAGGATCGGTTCGGGTTCATGTGGGACGACCTCGTCATCGGCGCGCTCGGGGCGATCGTCCTGGTCGACCTGCGCAGGATCGACGACTGCTTCCCCGCCATCGACTTCTTCGAGTCACGCGACGTGCCGTTCATCGTGGCCATCAACCGGTTCGACGGTGAAACCTCACCAGACCTCGCCGAGGTGCGAGAGGCTCTCGACCTAGACGACTCCCACCCCATCGTGGTGTGCGACGCCCGCTACAAGGAGTCGGTCAAGGGCGTCGTGTTGGCCCTGCTCGACATGTTGATCAGTACCTTCCGCAAGCGGTCGCTCAAGGCCGCCGGAGGCCGACGAGGCCTCTAGGGCGACGACGGGACTATTCGCAAGGACCCTCAGGGTCATCGGACCAGGCGTCATCGGCTTCCTGCCAGGCCTCGTCGCGGGCATCACGTAGCGTTCGCCAGTCTCGGGCCTGTTGTGGCGTCGGGTAGGGACCGAGGGCGTTGTCGGGATCGTCGCGTTCGCCGTCGGCTTCGACCCGCTGATGGGTGAAGCACCAGTACCACCCCGACGGCGTCATGGCACCGACGATACCGATGCCGGTCATCGGTTGCGAAGGACCAGACCCTTGTAGCCGTCGGTGAATCCGGCCCTTCGCAACACGTCGGCCACAGGAGACTCACGGGCTGGTGCCCCGTCGATGCGAATGATCTCCAGGCGACGCCGCCGTCCGGACCGCACCACCTCGGCCAGCGCCTGAGCCCAGGTGATCGCGCCGTCGGAGCCGAGCCCCGAGTCGGGGAAGGTGAGCAGGCTCCTCCCCCCGCGCTCCACGTAGGCGACCGCTTCGCCCGCGACCAACACCACCAGGCTGCCTGCGCTACGAGCCGGCCTGCCTTCGGTGGAGGGCCAATCCAACGCGGCGCCGTAGGGCTGGGCCGGGTCGGTGGCGGCCAAGACCAGCGGAACCGACGATGGGGGCGAGTCTCGAACATCTCGCAACCGGTCCACCGCGCCTGGTACCGCGAACTGGGCCGCACCCAGGCCGGCCACGAAGTAGCCGCGCCTGATCTTGCCCTGGTCCTCCATGGCCTTCAGCACCGGGTACACCCCGGCGAAGCCACCCTCTATGCCCTCGGCCAGCGCCGTTTCCCTGGTGAGCACCCCATAACGCTCCAGCAGCTGCATGGCCTGGGCGTGGGCCACCTCGGTTCCATTGACCGCGGCCCGGCCCGGAGCGGGGAGGCGCAATGGTTCCACCAGAGACCACCGGCCGGTGGCCGACGGCGGGCCCAACCTGGACAATCGCCCCGGGCGGGGACGGGCGCGCGGGGCTGCACGCCTGGCGGCCACCGACCGCGAACCCGCTGCGCCCGACACGTAGGCCCGGACCGGGGCGAGCGAGTCGTTGGTCACGGCACCAGCCCAAACCAGATCCCACAGGGCGGCCAGGACCACGGGTTCCTCGTAGTCGGCCTCAACCGCGGCGACTGCCCGAACCAGATCGTCCCAGAACGAGGCGCCGCGTTGCTCCATGTGAGCGTGGATGGCCCGATGGGTGGGCTGAGTCAGAAGGTCGGCCAGGGCCTCGGGGTCGGGAACAGGGATCAAGGTCTCCACCTGGTCCCGGAACACCAGCCGAACGCGGCCATCTCCCGAACCAAGGGCCCCGGCCCCAACCCACACCACCTCACCCGAGGTGCACAGGGCATCAAGATCGGCCGACCTGTATTCGCCCAGACGGAGCCCCAGGACATCTACCTCAAGGATCGACGCCGGCACGGCAGCACCGGCGAGTACTCCGAGGGTCTCGACCAGCTCGTCTTGCCCTTGCCTGACCTGGCTCTCCCCTGGCCGCCCCAAGCCCTGCCATGCGGGAAGGAACCGCCCTAGGGCGGCGGCGTCGACCGGCTCGATCTCGCTGCGGAGAGCAGCCAGCGAGCGACGCCGGATCTGGCGCAAGACATCGGGGTCGCACCACTCTCGGCCCGAACCGCCGGGTCTGAACTCACCTACCAGCAGCCGTCCGTCTGCCACCAGATCATCGAGGGTTCGGCTCACTCGATCCATCGGTATGCCGAGGCGACGGGCCACCTCGCCCCGCTCGAAGGGGCCGTGGGTGCGGGCGTAGCGGATCACCAGATCGTGGAGTGGCGCATCCACCGGGTCGGTGAAACGCGGCGGGTAGTCCCGGAATGACGTTGCAGCCCAAGCCGTCACGGAGCCTGGCCGCGTCCTCGGCAGCAGCGAAACGGGCCTCACCGGCCACCATCACCGATATTGCCCGCTTCTCCTGGCCCAAGGTGGCCAGCCAATTCGGCACCTCGGAGGCGGAGTCTGCGGCCGTCCTGGCCTTCACCTCATCCAGCGACAACGGGCCAAGGACCCGCAACAGGTCCGCCACCTCGTGGCGGTCCCGTGCCACTCGGGATGGGACGAGGCGTTGGAGTTCGAGCTCGAGGTCGGTGAGAGCGGCCGGATCGAGCAGCTCGCGCAGCTCCTCGCCTCCCAGCAGCTCGCGCAGCAGGTCCCGATCGAGGGCAAGTGCCGCGGCGCGACGCTCGGCCAGGGGCGCGTCTCCTTCGTACATGTACACCGCTATCCAGCCGAACAGGAGGGACTGGGCCATGGGCGATGCCTGAGCCGTGTCGACGGCGACGACGCGGATCTTTCGGCTGCGCAGGTCCCCCAGCAGTGACCGGAGAGCAGGCAGGTCGAAGACGTCGTTGCAACACTCTCTCGTGGTCTCCAACAACACCGGGAACGTCGGGTGGTTGGCGGCCACGGCCAGAAGATCTGCCGCCTTCTGGCGTTGTTGCCACAGCGGCGTGCGGCGATCGGGGCGACGTCGGGGCAACAACAACGATCGTGCCGCCGCTTCCCGGAACCGTGCCGCGAACATGGCGGTGGTTGGCAGGTGCGTGACGATCAGGTCGTCTATCTCTGCCGGGTCGACCTGGAGGAGATCGACCGGAAGTTGGTCCACAGCCTCTGGTAGTCGGACCACGATGCCGTCGTCGCTCCACAACAGCTCGACCTCAACCCCCCACTCGTCGGCCAACCGGGCGCGCAGCGCCATGGCCCACGGGGCGTGCACCTGAGCGCCGAAAGGGCTGAGGATGCAAACCCGCCAGTCTCCGATCTCGTCGCGGAATCGTTCGACGACGATGGTCCGGTCGTCTGGCACCACCCCGGTGCTTGCTGCCTGATCGGCCAGGAATCCCAGCAGGTTGGAGGCGGCCCGCTCGTCTAGGTCGTGACCAGAGCGCAAGGTGGCCATAGCCTCGGCGGGGGGCTGGGACCGCACCTCTCGCACGAAGGCTCCGACCGCTCGACCCAGCTCGACCGGACGCCCCGGGCCATCGCCGTGCCAGAACGGCATCCTCCCGGGCAGACCAGGGGCAGGGGTGACGACCACCCGTTCGGGGGTGATGTCTTCTATCCGCCAGGTCGAAGCCCCGAGCAGGAACGTCTCCCCCACCCGTGACTCGTACACCATCTCCTCGTCAAGCTCGCCGACTCGGGTGCCGTCGGGCAGGAAAACGCCGTATAGGCCGCGGTCGGGGATGGTTCCCCCGCTGGTCACGGCCAACCGCTGAGCTCCGGGCCTGCCGGTGACGGTTCGACCAGCTCGGTCCCAGATGATGCGAGGCCTCAGCTCGGCGAACTCCTCGGAGGGGTAGCGCCCGGCCAACATGTCCAGAACCGCCTCCCACACATCTGATGTGAGCTCGGAATAGGGCGCGGCACGCCGAACCAGGTCGTACAGGTCATCGACGTTCCACTGGTCCAAAGCGCAGGCCGCCACCACCTGTTGGGCCAGGACGTCGAGCGGGTTCCTCGGGTAGCGGGTGGTCTCGATTAGGCCGTCGTGCATGCGCCGGGCCACCACCGCCGCCTCCAGTAGGTCGGCCCGGTGACGGGGGAACACCCGTCCTCGGCTCGGTTCGCCCACCTGGTGTCCGGCCCTGCCGATTCGTTGCAGGCCACGAGACACCGACCCTGGAGATGCCACCTGGATCACCAGGTCGACGGCGCCCATGTCTATTCCCAGCTCGAGCGACGAGGTGGCGACCAGACCTTTGAGGGTGCCCGACTTCAGTTCATCTTCTATTACGAGGCGGCGTTCCCGAGACAGCGAACCGTGGTGGGCCTTGACCAGCTCCACGCTCTCGGGGGGAGCGCCGACCGCCTCCGAGGAGGTGAAGCGGGGGGCCTCTCCACCATCCGCGCCGTCGCTGGCCGCAAGTTCGTTCAACCGGGTGGCGAGACGCTCCGCGGTACGCCTTGCGTTTACGAAGATGAGGGTGGAGCGATGTTGGTTGACCAGATCCAAGAGCGCGGGGTGCATGGCCGGCCAGATCGATCGGGACGGAGTGGCACCCTCTGGGCCGCTGTCTCGAGGGAAGGCCATGTCTTCGACCGGCACCACCACCTCTAGGTCGAGTTCTTTTCGGCTGCCGGCGTCGACGATGGTCACCGGCCGGGGGCTACCGCGGTCGAAGCCGCCAAGAAAGGTGGCGACCTCGTCCAGCGGGCGCTGGGTGGCCGACAGGCCGATGCGTTGAGGTGACTGTTCGCACCGTTGAGCGAGTCGCTCCAGTGTCAAGGCCAGGTGGGTGCCCCGCTTGGTGGCGGCCACGGCGTGGATCTCATCGATGATCACCGCCTCGACGTTCACCAGGGTGTCCCGGGCTGCGGAGGTCAGCATCAGGTACAGCGACTCCGGGGTGGTGATCAGAAGGTCGGGCGGCGTGCGGGCCAACTTGCGCCGCTCATCGGCCGGAGTGTCCCCGGTTCGCATCGCCACGGTGGGAACGTTGACCTCCTGACCTAGGCGGTGCGCGGCGTGGGCTATGCCCACCAGCGGTGCCCGCAGGTTCTTCTCCACGTCTACCGCCAGGGCCCGCAGCGGCGACAGGTACAAGAGCCGGGTACGAGCCGGACCGTCGGGCGCCGGCGTGGTCATCAGCCGGTCGATGCCCCACAGGAACGAGGTGAGGGTCTTGCCCGACCCGGTGGGAGCGAGGATGAGGGTGTGGTTCCCAGACGCGATGGCGGGCCATCCCCGCTCTTGGGCCTCGGTGGGCGCGGGGAATGAGGTTTGGAACCAGGTCCTGACGGGCTCGGAGAACAGGCTCAGCGCGGCGATGACCGCAGCCTACGAACCCCCCACGACAGCGGGGCCGTTCCTGGAACACCGCCACGACGGCGGACCCAGATCTGGTCAGCCGGCGACAGTGGTCGTCGACGCCGTCGATGGATCGGCCACGTTGAGCTGGCCTTCCATGGTGGCGTGAGGGTCGCACACGAAGTCGTAGCGGCCCGGCTCGGTCAGCTCCAGTTCCAGGACCTGCGTGGTCTCACCCCGTTCCAGGTCGGTTCGCTCGTTGACCCCGCCGGGGCCGCTCACGTGGAGGTTGTGGGACACGCCCTGGTCTGCGTTGACGAACGTGAACTCGACCTTGCCCGGCTGGATGTCGAAGCACTCGTGGTCGAAGGCCAGGTTCTTGCCGGTAACGGTCAGCTCGGTCACGCCATCGACCGGAGCCACCGCGATGCACTCCCGTTGGCCGCCGGCCTTGTCTTCACCACTGCACCCGACCAACGCGATCGAGGCCGCCAATCCAACGGCGAGGGCCAGCGAACGCCACGGGGAACGGGTCGACGAGGAGGGCCGGACATGCGTTGCCATGAGACCACCGTACCGACGACGACCAGACGGGCCGAATCGGCTGGCTCGCTCCCTAGACTCCCGGCGTGGCCGCATATCAGACCCCCGAGTACCACCCCGCGTTCGAGGAGTACTGCGAGGCGATCTTCGAGCTCCACGAGGACGACGTCGACGTCATCCAGGCCCGGATCGCCGAGCGTCTCCAGGTGTCGAGACCGGCGGTGTCCGAGATGATCCGCCGCATGGAGCACGAAGGCCTCGTCGAGGTCGACCGGACCATCCAGCTCACCACCGATGGACGGGCCCTGGCCGAGATGGTGGTGCGACGGCATCGGCTGGCCGAGCGGCTGCTCACCGACATCTTGGGACTGTCGTGGGCCGAGGCCCATCAGGAGGCGGGCCGGTGGGAGCACGTGATCTCCGACAACGTCGAGGCCGCCATCATCCGCCTTCTCGACGACCCCACCACCTGTCCGCACGGCAACCCGATCCCGGGGTCGGGCTACAAGGCACCCGACATGGTCTGCCTCAGCGAACTGACCGTGGGTGACGAGTTCACCGTGCGCCGAATCCCCGAGGCCCTCGAGTTCACGCCGGGCCTGCTCGACTTCTTGGAGGAGGCTGCGATCCAGCCCGGCCACGAGGGCACCGTCACCGCTTCGTCACCGGATGGAACGACCACGGTCGAGATCGAGGGTCGTCACATCGGGGTCGGGGCGTTCGCCGCCGAGCGGATCCTGGTGAGCACCGGGTCCTGAGCGATCGGCTCCAGAACGTCGGGGAGAGGCCCGTCGTGGACCACGGTGAGGTGCTTGGTCGAGCGGGTCAGCGCCACGTACAGCGCCCTGGTCCCCTGTGCCTCTTCGTCCAGGATCCCGGTCGGGTCGACGACCACGGTGGCGTCCAGCTCGAGGCCCTTCACGATTCCCACGGGAACCACCGTCACCTGATGGTTCAATCCTCGCTCGGTGGCCACCCCGTGGTCGATGCCGGCTTCGGTCAACGAACGGGCGCACAGCTCCACCCGTGAGGCCGGGCAGATGACGGCCAGGTTGCCGGTTCCGACCGAGGCCAGCTCGGCCACCACGGCGTCGACGACCGCCGGACCGAAGCCTCCGGCCCCGTCGATCCGCGTGATCCGCGGTGGACGACCTCCCTGACGGACCGACCGCGGCGGCGCCAGTTCCGGAGCGGCGTGGGCCAACACCCTGGCGGCCAGCTCCATGTTCGGTTCTGGGATCCGGTAACCGACCGTGAGCTCCTCGCGGCGGGCCGGTCGCCGCGACGGCAACAAGGCGAGGATCTCGTTCCAGTCGGCATGCGCCCATGCCCCAGTGGACTGGGCGATGTCTCCGACCACCGTCATCGACCCGTTGAGCGACCGCCGGGTGAGCATCCGAAGCTGCATCGGTGACAGGTCTTGGGCTTCGTCGACCACGATGTGGCCGTAGGTCCGGATCTCGTCGACGACGTCGAGGTCTCGCTTTAGCCGGGGCTTGGGCCCCAACAGCGACCGTGCCTCATCGAGCAGAGGTACGTCGTCGTGGGTCCACACCACGTCCCCGACGGTTACCGAACGGGGACGGAACAGCAGGTCCATCTGTTGTTCGGGTACATGACGACCAGCGGCGAGGTGCAACAGGCTCCGAGCCCCGAACAGGTCGTGCAGCAACTGGGCGGGCGTGAGCACCGGCCACATGGATTCCAACGCCTCGAACACATCTGGGTGACGGCGGATCTGGCGCCAGAGATCGGTCGGGTCGAGCGGGGTCCGCGATGACTCGGCCATAGCCCGGGCCACCTCACGTTCCACGAAGCGGCGACCGGCGTTGTGGGTGTGGTACCGACGTCGGGCTTCGTGCACTATCCACTCGGACTGACTCACCGTGAGGGTGAGGTGCTGGAGGCCGTGCCCGATACGCAACGTGGATCGCAACGGACGTTTGCGGTCCCGGACCGCCTTGGCCAGGACCTTGGCCATTACGTCGTGACCTTTGAGCCGGGCCACCTCCTCGTGGTCTCGGCCCTTCACCGACACCGGATCGATGAGGTCGGCCAGAACGGCTAGCTCGACGCCAGCTTCACCCAACGAGGGCAGGACCTGCTCGATGTAGGCCAGGAACAGGCGGTTGGGTCCCACCACCAGCACACCCTGGTCCTCCAGCGGGAAGCGGTGGGTGTAGAGGAGGTAGGCGGCACGGTGCAGGGCAACAACGGTCTTGCCCGTGCCGGGCCCGCCCTGCACCACCAGCACCCCGGGCAGCGGGGCACGGATGATCTCGTCCTGTTCGCCCTGGATGGTGGCCACGATGTCGCCCAGCCGCCCCGAGCGAGCCGTCTCCAACGCTGCGATCAGGGCCCCCTGGCCTTGGAGGCCCGATGCCTCACCCAGGTCCAGGGCGTGATCTCCGAACAACTCGTCTTCGATGCCGAGCACCTGGCGTCCCCGGGTGGCGAAGTGACGGCGACGGGCCAGGCCCATCGGTTGACGCCCGGTGGCCCGGTAGAACGGCTCGGCCACCGGCGCCCGCCAGTCGACCACCAGCGGCTCCTGGTCTCGGTCCGATACGGCGAGGCGACCCACGTAGAAGGTCTCGCCGCCGTCGTCGGGTTCCCGGTCGATGCGGCCGAAGCAGAGGGCGGCATCGCCGAGGTGGAGGTGGCTCAGGCGGTGGGCCACGGTGTCGAAGATGACCTCCCGCTCGAAGCGGGCCTGCTCGGTACCACCGGCACCGACCTCGACCATCCCCTTGAGCCGGTTGGCCGAAGTGCGGGCCTCTTCGAGGCATTCGTAGGCCCGGTCGATGTGGGCCTGTTCGGAGGCCAGGTCGGGGTGGATGGTCATGGGTGAAGCGGGTGAATCCGATGTCGGTTCGGCGGTGAACGGGATCGGACCGGCGGGTCAGACCCCGATCAAGGGATCTGCCATCCTAGGCGGTGCTCCGCCTTTCGGCTCGCCTCCTCAGAGCCCGGGGTCCTCGCCGATCTCACGCAGGGCATCGCGTAGGGCCACCCTCAGCCGGCGGGCCCCGACCGGGGTCAGATGGGTGATGAGCCCGGCACCGGCCCGTCCGATCTCTTCCACGGTGAGCACCACCCGTGGTTCGGCGTCGTCGTAGTCATCGGCGATGGCCACCGCCCACGAGGTCTGCTGGAGGTCGGGATCACCGGCCACCACCGGGTCGGCCTCGGCGTCGAAGGGCTGGTCGTCGATGGAGCGGCGCATGGCTACATCCGATCACAGCACCATTAGCCTCGCCGCGATGGTCAGCGCCGACTCACCGTTCCTCCGTGCCTGTCGGGGTGAACCTCACGACCGGGTGCCAGTGTGGTTCATGCGCCAGGCCGGCCGATCGCTGCCCGAGTACCGGGCGATCCGGGGCACCGGCTCCATCACCGAGGCGATCCGCAACCCCGACCTGGCCACCGAGATCACTCTCCAGCCGGTGCACCGCTACGGCACCGATGCCGCGATCTTGTACTCCGACATCGTCACCCCGCTGGAGGCGATCGGCTTCGGGGTCGAGGTGCGTCCCGGCGTGGGACCGGTCGTGGAACGCCCGTTCCGAAGCGAGGCCGATCTGGACCGCATCGTCGATCTCGACGCCCAGGCCCACACTCCCTTCGTGCTCGATACCGTCCGCAACCTGGTGTCGGAGTTGGGTGACGTCCCGCTCATCGGGTTCGCCGGGGCCCCGTTCACGGTGGCCTCCTATGCCATCGAGGGTGGACCGAGCCGCACCTACGCCAAGACCAAGGCTCTCATGTACGGCCATCCCGAGTTGTTCGCCGCGCTACTCGACCGGCTCGCCGACCTGGCCCTGGCATCACTGCGCAGCCAGGTTGCGGCTGGGGCTTCGGCCATCCAACTGTTCGACTCCTGGGCTGGGGCCCTGTGCCCCAGCGACTATCGGCGTTACGTCCTGCCGGCGTCGCAGAAGGTCCTAGGTGGCATCGCCGACACCGGGGTGCCGCGGGTTCACTTCGGGGTGGGCACCGGTGAACTGCTGGGGCTCATGCACGAGGCCGGCGCCGACGTGGTGGGGGTCGACTGGCGGGTGGACCTCGACGACGCCCGGGCCCGTCTGGGAGATGAGGTGGCCCTCCAGGGCAACCTCGATCCGACCACGATCCTGGCCGGTGCCGATGTGGCGGTGGAGCGGACCCGCGACGTGCTGCGACGAGCCGACGGACACCGCGGACACATCTTCAACCTGGGCCACGGTGTGTTTCCCGAGTCGGACCCTGACGTGTTGAAGCGGGTGATCGACACCGTTCACGCCGAGGGTCGGGTGCGGTGACGGCCGCGCCCGCCACTCGGGTGGGGGTCGTGGTCATGGCCTACGGCACCCCGGCCCGCACCAGCGACATCGAGGCTTACTACACCCACATCCGGCGTGGTCGACCCCCGTCACCCGAGCAGCTCGCCGACCTCACCCGCCGCTACGACGCTCTGGGGGGAACATCCACACTGGCCGCACGCACGGCCGACCAGGTGGCGGCCGTGGCCCGGGAGTTGGACCGCCTCGAGCCGCAACGGTTCGAGGTCAGGCTGGGCCAGAAGCATGCCAGTCCGTTCATCGAGGACGCCGTATCGACGTTGGCCGCTGAAGGCGTCGGCCATGTGGTGGGCCTGGTCCTGGCCCCGCACTACTCGGGAGCCAGCGTCGGCGAGTACCAGAATCGGGCCGCCGCGGCCGCCGCCCAGGTCGACATCGGGCATTCGCAGGTGTTGCGCTGGTATGACGAGCCCACCTACCAGGAGTTCCTGGCCACCGCCGTCGTCGATGCCCTCACCGACATGGGTCCATCCACCCAAGTCGTCTTCACCGCCCACTCGCTGCCCGAGCGGGTGCTGGAAGGAGACTCCTACCCCGGCGAGCTGGCGGCGTCGGCAGCGGCTGCGGCCCGGCTCGCCGGCCTGGACGCCTCCCGCTGGTCGCTGGCCTGGCAGAGCGCCGGAGCAACCCCCGAACCGTGGCGGGGCCCCGACATCTTGGCGGTGATCGACGAGCTGGCACGGTCCGGTGGAACCGATGGAATCCTGGTGTGCCCGCAGGGGTTCGTGGCCGACCACCTCGAGGTGGCCTACGACCTCGACATCGAAGCCGCTGCTAGAGCCTCCGAGGCCGGGCTGGCCTTTGGCCGGACAAGGACCCTCAACGACGACCCCAGAGTCATGGCGGCCCTGGCCCGCCGGGTCCAGACCGCCGCCAACTCACCCGTGGCTGGTCAGAACGCTGGTCAGAGCGCTGATCCTGGCTCGGATCCCGGCGCGGGCACCGACCCGCACCAGCCCGGAACTGATGCGAGTCCGACGTGAGTCCGACGTGAGTTCGACGCGGGTCCGACCTGACCATGTCGTGGTGGTAGGGGGTGGTGCAGCCGGGCTGACGGCCGCGTTGCGACTTACCCAGGCAGGGTCCCACGTGACGGTGGTGGAGCCCGGACGCCTGGGGGGAAAGATCCAGACCTCGATGTTCGCCGGTCGACCGGTGGACGAGACCGCCGACAACTTCCTGCTCCGGGTGCCCTGGGCTGTGGCCCTTTGCCACGACCTGGAGATAGACGGCGAACTGGTGTCTCCCCTGGCCCGCCGGGCGGAGATCTTCCTCGACGGGGCCCGGCGACCGATGCCCGAGGGGCACGTGCTGGGTGTGCCCGTCGACCTCGATGCCCTGGCAGCCAGCGGGATCCTCTCGCCCGACGGCCTGGCGAGGGTGGCTCGGGACCTCGAACTGCCGCGATTGGACACCGATCCTCCGTCGGCACCGGCATCGCCCTCGGGCGACGTGGCCGTCGGCCCCTACCTGCGTGGCCGCCTGGGCGACGAGGTGGTGGACCACCTCATCGACCCACTGATCGGAGGGATCAACGCCGGGGATACCTCGAGGCTGAGCCTGGCCGCCGTCGTCCCCCAGATCGACGCGGCCGCCCGAACAAGAGACCCGAGCCTCATCCGCTCTTGTGCCGCCCAGGTGAAGGCGGGAACGTCGACCACCTCATCACCGGCTGCGTCCACACCGGGTACGGCCCCGGTGTTCGCCACCCCCCTCGGTGGCATGGCCCGCCTGGTGGATGCCGTGGTGGGTGCCATGCCCTCCGCCGACCTGCGGGTGGGGGTTGAGGTCCAGGCCCTAGAACCGATTGGCCAAACCGGGGTGACCGGGGAGGTGAGTGGGGTTGGTGGGGCCGGAGGCCAGTGGCTGGCCCACCTCTCCGACGGGTCCACCCTTCTCGCCGATGCCGTGGTGTTGGCCTGTCCGGCCTTCGTCGCTGCATCCCTTCTGGCCGACCTCGCTCCCGGTCCGGCCCGGTTGCTGACCGACATCGATCACTCCTCGATAACGATGGTCACCCTGGCCTTCGACGCCGACGCCATCGACCCCGCCGACGGGCTACCCGAGGGGGTGAGCGGGTGCCTGATCCCCCGCGACCAGGGAACCATGGTGACGGCGGTGTCCTATGGAACCGCCAAGTGGGCGCAGTGGCGCCATCCTGAACGTGACGACATCATCTTGAGGGTCTCGGCGGGCCGGATGGGAGACGACCGCCACCGCGACCTAGATGATGACGACCTCCTGGCCCGCGTGACCGCCGATCTGGACCGCGTGATCGGGGTGAGGGCCGCCCCGACCGAGGTCCGAGTGGGGCGCTGGGATCGGGCCTTCCCCCAATACGCCCCTGGCCACCTGTCCCGCGTCGATGCCATCGAAGCCGACCTGGCCGCGGTGTCGGCCCGTCACCGGGCGGGCCTGGTCTTGGCCGGGGCCGCCCTTCGCGGCGTGGGTGTGCCCGCATGCATCCGCTCCGGAGAGCTCGCCGCCAAGGCCCTGGGCGCGACCTGGCCCACCCGACGCGCTCTTCTTCACTGACCGACCAAACTCGCCCCGAGAACGTTCGACCATCTGGCGAGTTGAAGCAGCAGGACTGGCGGGGGTTCGGGGGCCTGCCTTCCGGCTGATCCAGGCTTAGGAGGCGAGCGAGTGGGCGAGCCGACCCATAAGCACGGCATGGTTCAACCGAGGCCCCCGCGGTCTGATCAACCTAGGAGCGACGACGTGAAGCTGCAGGACTGGGCGGGGGTTCGGGGGCAGAGCCCTTCGTGGCAGAGCCCCCGACCTGCGGAGATCGGCTTTGCCGGTCGCAGCAGCGAAGACGTCGGCCGTCAGGCCGGCGATCGAACTCCACCGGAAGGCTCTGCCTTCCGGCGGATCTAGGACTAGGACACCCAGTGACCGTTGGCCCACATGAGGGTGGTGGCTAGAAGGCCCAGGCCGAAGAAGCGCGGGAGCCAGACCGTGCGCAGCGCGGTCCGGGCCGCCCACACCGCCAGCGGGCCGAACAGCGGGAACACCACCAGCAGGTACCGGCCGAAGCCCTGGAAGGCGCCGCTGGTGATCCAGCTCATGGCGATGATCGTCCCGCCGAACACGCCATAGGCCGCTCCGTAGCGACGCACCACCGCGGGCATCAACAAGATGGCGCCGATGGCCAGGATCCCATGGATGGTGGTGGTGAGGATGTAGGCCGGGATCTCCTCGGTGAGGTTCTGGAAGTACTGGACCTTGAGCAGCGAGCGAATGCTCGGTTCGCTCAACCAGCGTCCCGGTGCCCCGAAGTTGCCCGACGAGAACAACACCGGGTTGTCGAAGCGATGTTGGAAGTACGCCATCCACGCCACCAGCCCCACCCATGACAACAGGACCCAGGCATCGCGGCCGCGAAGCTTGCGGGGCGATATCACCATCGGCCCTAAGACCCACCCGTCGGTGGGTCCGTCTTGGCGATCGGCCTCGGTCACAGCCCGAAGTGCGCCCCGCCGGGTGAGGACCATGACCATGAGCCCCACGGCCACCGCCACCCCGGTGACCCTGGTGGCGGTGGTGACGAGGCCCGCCAGCCCGGCCAACGCCGGCCGATCCGATTCCAGGGCCATGAACGCGGCCAATGCCGTGAACAGGTAGAGGGGCTCGCTGTAGGGGATGCCGGTCAGGTAGATGGTGAACGGATAGAGGGCGAAGAGCACCATGGCCGAGCGGGTGATGGCCTCTGACTCTCGCCGCTCGAACCACGTGGCCACCAGCACGAAGCTGGCTAGGCCGAAAGCGGCAGCGACCAGGAACAAGGCCAGTGGGATCGAACCGACTACCACCGATGCCGCCCTTCCGATAAGGGGGAAGGCGGGGGCGAAGACCACGTTTGACTGTTGTCCGGGCTGGTAGCTGTAGCCGTCTCGAGCGATGGTCATGAACCACCGGGCATCCCAGTGCATGAAGGCGTCGTCGATGAGCGGGCGACCACCGGGACCCCAGAGCCGCCGCCCCACGAAGATCAGAGTGTTGACAGGTAACGCCACCGCCAACCACAAGAGCGCAGCCTGCTTTTGCACCGGGCCGAACCGAAGGGGCCCGAACCTCGGCGGTTCCCCCATCGCAGATTCGGGAGAGGTGACCACCGGATCCATGGCCAGAAGGTACTTCGGACGTCATCGAACCAGACCGGACCGTCAAAGGAGCGGTCTGCAAGGTGGACCGACATGGCGAGTCGAACGGTCCCGCTGACGATGGAGGGCAGCCCGGTGTCGACCAGACTGTCCGCCGATGTCTCACACCTCTGAGCAGGATCCACCGATCCCGACCGCTACTGATCTCGGCGCCGAAGGCAGCGACGCCTCCAGCCGTGGTCCGATGGCTGAGGTCAGGAGCCTGGCGGCCCGACCGATGGTTCGAGCCGTCGGGGTCGGAGTTCTGGTGGCCCTGAGCCTGCCGCCGTGGGGATGGTGGCCGTTGGCCTTCGCCGGGTTGGCACTGGCCGACCGGCTCCTGGCCGGCGCCGGGGCCCGGCAGCGGCTGGGTCGAGGCTTTGTGGCCGGACTGGCGCTCTTCACACCCACCATCTCCTGGATCAGCCAGCTCACCTTTCCCGGATACATCATCGCCACCCTGGCCTACGCCCTGTTCCTCGGCCTGTTCTGTCTGGCGGTGCCCCCCGGTGCCGGTCGCCGACCGGCCATCGTGGGCGCGTGGGTGCTGTGCGAGGCGTTCCGGAGTGCATGGCCCTTCGGTGGCGTGCCGCTGTCGCTCCTGGCGGTGGGGCAGGTCGGCGGTCCGCTGGCGACAATCGCCCGGGTCGGCGGTGTCCTACTGATCGGGGTGGCCACCGTGGCCGTGGGCCTGGCCCTGTCTGCTCTCGTGTCCCGGGACTGGCGGGCCGCGGGCGGAGCCGGCGCCGCCGTGGCGGTCCTGATGGTGATTGCGGTGGTGGCGCCCCAGGGGGAGCCGACGGGCCAGACGATGGATGTGGCCTACGTGCAAGGAGGTGGACCGCAAGGCACCCGGGCCATCAACACCGACGAGCGCAAGGTGTTCGAACGCCACCTGGAGGCCAGCGCCCAGGTCCCTCCCGGACTCGACCTGGTCCTGTGGCCCGAGGACGTGGTCGACACCGACGGCCCGGTACAAGATGCTCCCGAAGGGGCGGAACTGGAGCAGTTGGCGGCCGATCTGGACTCCACCTTGGTAGTCGGCACCGTGGAGGGCGTTAGTGACACCGAGTTCCGAAACTCCTCCCAGGTCGTCACCAGCGATGGCGAGTGGATAGACCGGTACGTGAAGGTGCAGCGGGTACCGTTCGGCGAATTCGTGCCCTTCCGGTCCTGGATAGAGAAGGTGGCCCCAGACACACTGGCGTCCCGGGATGCCACCGTGTCCACCGATTCGGGTCTACTCACCACTCCAAACGCCCCGCTGGCCACGGTCATCTCCTGGGAGGTCTTCTTCGGGCACCGCGCCCGATCGGGCGTGCAGGCCGGCGGCCAGCTCCTCTACAACCCCACCAACGGCGCCACCTACACCGGGACCTTGGTGCAGACCCAGCAGGTGGCGTCCACCCGGTTGCGGGCCATCGAGACCGGGCGGTGGGCGGTACAGGTCTCGCCGACCGGTTTCAGTGCCTTCGTCAGCCCGTCGGGGGAGGTGTTCCAACGCAGCAGCCAGGTGCTAGCCCGCGTCGAGGTACGCCACGACATCCCGCTTCGGACCGGGAACACGCTGTACGTGCGGTGGGGGGACCTTCCGACCCGGGTCCTAGCGGTGGCCCTGGTGGCGGTTGGCTGGGTCCTGCACTTCACACGTCGGGGCGACCGACCTCGACCATCAGCGTCACCGGACCGTCGTTGACCAACTCGACCGCCATGTCGGCCCGGAACCGGCCGGTGGCGACGGTGGCGCCCAATGCCCGAAGCTCAGCCACGAGCCGCTCGATCAGCGGCTCCGCCTGATCGGGGCCGGCGGCCGCCACCCAAGACGGTCGACGACCTCGGGCGGTGTTGCCGTACAGCGTGAACTGGCTGATCACCAGGATCTCTCCGCCGACCTCGGCCACCGGGCGATCCATCCTGCCTTCGGCGTCGGGGAACACCCGCAGGTGCCAGAGCTTGCGGGCCATCTCGACCGCCTCGGCCGGACCGTCGGAATGGGTGACCCCGACCAGGACGCACAAGCCCGCCCCGATGGCCCCCACGACCTGAGCGTCGACCTCGACGGAGGCCCGCGTCACCCGCTGCACCAGCGCCCTCACCGACACCCTCCCAACATCACCGTCGTCTTCGGGCCTCGAGGGTAACCACCGACCGGGGGATGATCAGAGCCAGATGGCATGGGCGGCAGCCGCCGCGTTGGCCACCGCCACCAGGACCAGCAAAGTGGCGAACGCAGTGAGCGACTGCCTTGGTGGAAGCCGGTGGGCGACCAACGAACCGGCCAGGCTTCCCACCACCATCGTGGCGGTGAAGGGCAGGGCCACCGCCCAATCCACGGCGTCGATCCCCCTGAAACCCAGTGCCACCAAGGCGTTGCCCACGATCACCACCAGCGAGGTGCCGATCGCTTGAGGCATGTTCAGACCTAACGCCAAGGTGAGGGCAGGCACGATCACGAACCCTCCTCCCACACCGAACAGACCGGTCATGAATCCAACAGCAGTACCGGCCAACACCACCCTCGCCGCGGCGGTGGGGGTGACGACGACCCGTCCCGAGGGCCCGAGAGTGCTGAGGGGTTTCGGGTCCGAGTCGGCAGCGACGGCCTCTTCCTCGCCCACCCGGGTACAAGACGGGCAGGCGGTGAGCATCCGGTGGGCGGCCACCAAGACCAGGCCGGAGAAGGCCAGCAGTAGGACGTCCCCGTCCATCCGGTGGTTCACCTCGGTGCCCACCCACGAACCGGCGACGCCGGTGGCGACGAAGGCCATAGCCGCTCCCCACCGGACCGGACCGGCTCGGGCAGGGCTTACTGACCCAACCCCGGCCGACACCCCTACGGCAACCAGTGAGGTGGCAGTGGCGGCGGCTACCGACTGGCCGGCGAGATGGGCCAGGACGGGGACGGCCAAGATCGAACCCCCTCCTCCCAGCGAACCGAGGGCCAGGCCGATGGCCAAGCCCAAGACGATGGCCAACGCCAACGGTCAGACCGCCTGGCCCGATGCCGGGAGGGCACAAGGAGCGGCCACACCCAGGGCGTTCGCACCGCCCAGTAGGTCGGACACATCGCTGAACCCGCTGGCCAGCAACAGACTGTTGGCGATCAGTGAACGGGCCCCGCCGGCGCAAACCAACACCACGGGCCGGTCCCGATCCAGCGTGGCCATCTCAGCGCGCAGCTTGGCCAGCGGCACGTTGATTGCACCCTCCACCGGGGCGGCGGCGACCTCACCGGGGTTGCGGACGTCGATGAACTGGAGAATGGCCCCCAGCTCGGTCCGGCGCGTCGCGAGTTCGGTGGCGGTGAGCCGGGACAGGCGGGACGCCCGCTCCGGGTGATCGGTGAGGACGGTCTCGGGTTCAGCCAGACGCCCCACCACCGAGTCGAAGCCGATGCGGGCCAGACGCACCTTGGCCTCCAGCGAGGTCCCCTCGTCTCCGACCAACACGATCGGCGACCCGACCGGGACCACGCTCCCGACCTGTTCGGAGAAGCGACCATCGAGGCTCACGCTCACCGATCCGGCCAGGTGGGCGGCCGCGAAGTCGTCGCTGGTGCGGGTGTCCACCAGCACCGCGCCATTGGCCACCGCGGCGTCGACGGCGGCCAGGTCCAGGCGGGTCGGGGGCTCGTGCTCGTCCAGCAGGGCACGGTCCTGACGGTTCAGAGATGCGTCGTATCCGAAGTAGCCGGGCGCGGTGGGTTGACCTTCGGTGACCAGGTCGATGAACCGATCCCGAGACATGGGTTGGAGTGCGTAGTTGGTCTGGCGCTGGATCCCGATGGTGGAGATGGTCTCGTTGGACAGCGCCTTGCCACAGGCCGAGCCCGCGCCGTGAGCGGGTAGGACGTAGACCGAGTCGGGTAGCCCCATCAGACGGCCCAGCGAGTCGTAGAGGCTGGCGCCCAGTTCGGCGGCCGTGACGCCGACCGATGCCAACAGGTCGGGCCGGCCGACATCCCCGATGAACAGTGTGTCACCGGTGAGAACGGCGACGGGGGCTTCGCCCGGTGCAGGCCGGACCACCAGGGAGATCGACTCGGGGGTGTGGCCCGGTGTGTGCCAAACCTCCACCTCGACGGTGCCGAGCGAGATGGTCTCACCGTCTTGGAGCGGCCGGGAGGCGAACTCGGTGGTGCCCTTCGAGCCCACCGCGATGGTGGCCCCGGTGGCCGCCGCCAGTTCCAGGTGGCCGGAGAGGAAGTCGGCGTGGAAGTGGGTCTCGACCACCCATTCGATGGTGAGCCCCTCAGCGGTGGCGGCATCGAGGATCTCGTCCACGTCCCGCCGGGGGTCTATGGCGATGGCCCGGCCCGTGGCGCGGTCTCCGACCAGGTAGGAAGCCTGGGACAGGCAGCCGAGGTAGAGCTGGCGGATCACCAGGTTGGAGGGAAGCCCCTGCACTCGGCCGAGGTTGTCCAGTCCGGTGCTCGGGGTATCGATGGTGGTCATGGCCGTCCTCCGTGACGGGTGACGAGGCGGGCCGACCCGGCGGGTGCGAGCCGAACGTCGTACCTCTGATTGTGGAGGGTGCCGGTTGAGCCTGCACCCCGATCCCAGTATATACCCCTGGGGGTATCGCTCCAACCGCGCCCCTCATGGGTCTAATACCCCTATAGGTATATGCTGACGCTCATGCGGTTCCCAGACGAAGTGTCCGACGATGTACTCAACCGGCTCCGCCGGGCCGAGGGCCAGGTCCGCGGGGTGCAGCGCCTGCTCGAAGAAGGAGCCGACTGCAAAGACGTGATCACCCAGCTCACCGCAGCCCAGGCCGCCTTGCACCGCGCCGGCCTGCGCCTCATGTCGGCGGGAATGCGCCACTGCCTCACCGACCCCGACGGGGCCGCCGCCGATGGCATGACCACCGAGGCCATGGAAGAGCTGTTCCTCAAGCTCCGCTGAGCTCAAGCTCCCGCCACCGCACCAATCCACGTGGCTTGACCGATGGGTCAACGAACCGGAAGGCTTGTGGGTCCATGGCTTCCGCTGATTCCCCGCTGCGCATCGCTCTCCTCGCCTACCGCGGCAAGCCGCACTGCGGTGGCCAGGGCGTCTACGTGCGCCACCTGTCCAAGGCCCTGGCCGACCTCGGCCACCACGTCGAAGTCCTGGGCGGTCAGCCCTACCCCGAGCTCGATGACCGCGTGCCGTTGGTGAAGCTGCCCAGCCTCGACATCTACAACGAGCACTTCCCCATGCGCATGCCGGGGCTGTGGGAGATCAAGGACTGGAAGGACCTGCTCGAGGTCTCAACCTTCTCGTTCGGGACGTTTCCCGAACCGCTGGCCTTCACCATGCGGGCCTGGGACCACCTCAAGCACCGCAAGGACGAATTCGACCTGGTGCACGACAACCAGTCCCTGGGCTTCGGCCTGTTGGCCATCGAGCGCATGGGCCTGCCCGTCATCGCCACCATCCACCACCCCATCACGGTGGATCGCCGACTCGAGATCGAGCACGCCCAAGGCCTCTACAAGAAGCTCACGTTGCGACGTTGGTACGCCTTCACCGACATGCAGACCGAGGTGGCCCGCCGACTTCAGCGGGTGATCACCGTGTCGGAGAACTCCTTCAGCGACATCGTCACCGACCACAAGGTCGACCCCCACCGCATGCACATCGTGCCCGTGGGCGTCGACCCCGAGCTGTTCGTGCCCAAGCCCGAGATCAAGCGCCGCGCGGGCATGCTGATCACCACCGCCAGCGCCGATGTGGCCATGAAAGGCCTGCGCTACCTGCTCGAAGCGGTGGCCAAACTGCGCACCGAACGACCCGAGGTCACCCTCACCGTGATCGGCCGCCCCAAGGAAGGTGGCGAGTCGGCCCGCACCATCGCGGCGATGGGCCTCGAGGATGCCGTCACCTTCGTGTCGGGCGTGTCCGACGAACGCATCGTGGAGCTCTACGCCGAAGCCGAGGTGGCCGTGGTGCCATCTCTGTACGAAGGCTTCTCGCTACCGGCCATCGAAGCCATGTCCACCGGCATCCCCCTGGTGGCCACCACCGGCGGGGCCATCCCCGAGGTCGTAGGCACCGACGGCGACACCGCCTTCAGCGTGACCCCCGGAGACAGCGGGGCCCTGGCCCACAAGATCGGCTACGTGCTCGACCACCCCCGCGTCGCAGCCCGCGTCGGAGCGGCTGGCCGCCAACGGGTCATCGACCTGTGGAGCTGGCGCCACACCGCCGAGCGAACCGTCGAGCAGTACCGGGCCCGCCTCGACACTCTGAGCTGAGCTGCCCCCACTTTCGCAATCGAGGCGCTCTCGGGGGCTGAACCCCTAACGGGCGTCGGCCTTGATGAGGTCGGCACACTTCTCGCCGATCATGATCACCGCAGCGTGGGTGTTGTTGGACGTGACCTGAGGCATCACCGATGCATCGGCGACACGCAGTCCCTCGATGCCCCGGACCCGCAGCGACGGGTCGACCACCGCCATGGGATCTGAATCGGGCCCCATCTTGGCCGTGCCACAGACGTGGTACTCGGTGTCGGCGTGGTTGCGCAGCGTCTCTTCGATCTGGCGGGGGTCGTTGCGGTCGTAGGGAATCAACATCTCCCCCCGATAACGGTCGAACACCGGGTCGGCCATGATGTCCAAAGCGATCTGTGTGCCCTTGACCAGGGTCTCCATGTCGTAGGGATGGCTGAAGTAGCGAGGGTCGATCAACGGGGCCACCCGGGTGTCGGGACTGGCCAGACGAACCTCGCCGATGCTCTGGGGCCGGGCCAGCAGCAGGTGGGCCGAATACCCGTGACCCAGGTGCAGCTTTCGACCGTGATCGTCACCGATCCCGACGATCAGCTCCATCTCCATGTCGGACACCTCGATGTCCGGGCTGGTCTTGTAGTAGACGCCGGACTCGGCGGCACAGCTGGTGATGAGGCCGGTGCGGTGGCGGCGCCACTTCCACATGGCCTTGAGGAGCGTGCCGACCCCGACCGGCGAGATGCCCACAGTGTGATCGGGGACCAGCGCCTTGTAGATCAACAGGGCCGAGATGTGGTCCTGGAGGTTCTGGCCCATCCCGGCGATGTCCAGCACCGTGGTGATGCCCAGGCTCTGGAGGTGGGCACCGGGCCCCAGCCCCGAGGCCATGAGTATCTGGGGCGTGCCGAAGGCACCCGCCGACATGACTACCTCACGCCGTGCCGACACCGACTCGGCCCGACCGCCGCGTTCGTACTGAACACCCGTGGCGCGCCGGCCGTCGAAGGTGATGCGGGTGATGTGGGCCCCGGTCCGCACGTCGAGGTTGGGACGATCCAAGTTGGGGTGGATGAAGGCGGCGGCCACGCTGTGGCGTTCACCGTCCTTCTGGGTGACCTGCACGTGGTAGCAGCCGTGGTGTTCAGCCCCGTTCAGATCCGGGTTGAAGGGTATGCCCTGGTTCTGACACGCCTGGAGGAACACGTCGTTGAGTGGGCTGGGGCTGCGGAGGTTGGTGACGTGCAGCGGTCCGTCGATCCCGTGGAACGGCGAATCCCGGTGGATGGCGTTGCACTCGGACTTCTTGAAGTACGGGAGGACATCGTCGTATCCCCAGCCCGGGTTGC
Organism: Microthrixaceae bacterium; assembly: GCA_016702505.1. Classification (NCBI taxonomy): domain Bacteria; kingdom Bacillati; phylum Actinomycetota; class Acidimicrobiia; order Acidimicrobiales; family Microthrixaceae; species Microthrixaceae bacterium. The sequence continues at coordinate 40,400 of JADJDU010000013.1, read as the reverse complement.
CGAGCTCGGCCCACCGGTCGAAGTCCGACCGGTGACCCCGGGCGTAGATCATTGCGTTGATGGTGCTGGATCCACCCAGGGCCTTACCCCGCGGTTGAAACCCCCTACGACCGTTGAAGCCGGGCTGGGGAACGGTCTCGTAGTTCCAGCTGTTGATGCCCCGAGGCATGGCCACCGTGAAGCCAAGAGGGGCCCGGATCAGCACGTCGCGGCCCTCCCCGCCGGCCTCCAGGAGACACACCCGCACCGAGGGGTCCTCGCTCAGACGGCTGGCCACCACGCAGCCCGCCGAACCTCCGCCCACCACCACGAAGTCGAACTCGTCCACCGGCGCACGGTACCTCGTTTCCCCCCGCTTGACCCATAGGTCAACGACCGTGAAGGCTGTTGGACTCATGCTCACCGTCGATTACGCCCGCCTGGGCCTCCAGCCCGGCGACCGGGTCCTCGACATGGGGGCCGGGGCCGGGCGCCACGCCTTCGAGGTGTTCCGCCGCGGCGCCCACATCGTGGCCCTCGACTACAACCTGGCCGACCTCAAGGACGTGACCGGCTTGTTCGGGGCCATGGCCGAGGCCGGAGAAGTTCCCGACGGTGCCAGCGCCGCCACCGTGAACGGCGACGGCACCCGCCTCCCGTTCCCCGACGACACTTTCGACCGGATCATCTGCTCAGAGGTGATGGAACACATCCCCGACGACGCCGCCGCCGCCCGCGAGCTGGCCCGGGTGCTCAAGCCGGGCGGAACCCTGGCCGTCACCGTCCCGACCTGGCTGCCCGAGAAGGTGTGTTGGGCATTGAGCCACGAGTACCACGCTCCCTTCGTGGAAGGTGGCCATGTCCGCATCTTCACCGAAGCCACCCTGCGCCGCCGGTTCCGAGACGCCGGCCTCAAGCCGGGCGAGGCCCACCACGCTCACGCTCTGCATTCGCCGTACTGGTGGCTCAAGTGCGCAGTGGGCCCCACCAACGACACCCACCCTCTGGTTCAGGCGTACCACAAGCTCTTGGTGTGGGACATCACCTCGGCCCCTCCGCTGACCCGCTGGACCGAGAGGATCCTCAACCCGGTTCTGGGCAAGAGCTTGGTGCTGTACGCCACCAAGCCCAACGGCACAGAACCCTCCCGAGCCCGAGCAGGGGCAGCCTGACCATGTCCGACACCAGGCTCCCCACCGTCGACGGCATCATCACCGGCGCCCAGGTCCAAGCCACCGTCGATGCCATCGCCGAGTGGCAGCTCCCCTCAGGCATGATCCCGTGGGTGCCGGGCGGTCACGCCGACCCGTGGAACCACGTGGAAGCGGCCATGGCCCTGGCCATCGGTGGTCGCATCGCTGAGGCCGAACGGGCCTATGAGTGGCTGGTGGACATCCAACGACCCGACGGCGCCTGGCACCAGTACTACGTGGAGGACGGCATCGAGCAGGACAAGCTCGACGCCAACATGGTCGCCTACATCGCCGCCGGTGTATGGCACCAGTGGCTCATCACCGCAGACCGCGGCTTCGCCGAGGAGATGTGGCCCACCGTCGAACGGGCCATCGACTTCGTGCTCGAACTCCAAGAGCCCCGAGGCGAGATCCTGTGGGCCCGTCACGCCGATGGCACCCCGTGGCCCTTCGCCCTGCTGACCGGATCCTCCAGCATCTGCCACAGCCTGCGCTGTGCGGTGGCACTTGCCGGGCTGCTCGGCCACGAGCGACCCGACTGGGAGCTTTCGGCCGCCCGCCTCGCCGACGCCATCCGCCACCACGAGCCCGACGCCTTCGCCCCCAAGCACCGCTGGGCCATGGACTGGTACTACCCGGTGCTGGGCGGGGTGCTGCTCGGCGATGTGGGCCGCGAGCGCCTGGCTTCACGCTTCGACACGTTCGTGGACGATGAGCGCGGCGTGCGGTGTGTCAAGGACCGTCCGTGGATCACCGTGGCCGAGACCTGTGAGTGCATGATGGCCCACCTGGCCGTCGGCGAACGCCAGACGGCCGAGCGACTCTTCACCTGGGCGCAGCAGTACCGGGTCGATTCAGGCCGGTACTGGACCGGAACCGTCTTCCCCGACCTGAGCCGCTTCCCCGCCGACGAGCAGTCGACCTACACGGCCGCGGCGGTGGTCATGGCCGCCGACGCACTGGACGGGACCGGCCCGGCATCGGCGCTGTTCGCCGACCACGACGCCGTACTGCCCCCGCTGCTCGACATCGACAGCCCGGCCTGACCTCAAGGGTGACCCGCAAATGATTCTGGCCGGGCTCAGCGACTTCCTCACCGGTGACCTCACCGACTGGGTCATAGACGTCATCGACGCCATGGGCTACCTAGGCGTGGCCTTCCTGGTGGCGCTAGAGAACCTGTTCCCGCCGATCCCTTCCGAGGTCGTGCTCCCAGCAGCCGGGATCTGGGCTCACGACGGGGGCCGCGGTGCCGTCGAGCTCATCGGCATGATCGTGGCCGCCACCATCGGTTCGGTGGTGGGAGCGTGGGCCCTGTACCTCATCGGGGCTGGCATCGGAGAGGACCGGCTTCGCGGATTCGTGGCCCGATGGGGCCGCTGGTTCGGCGTCAAGGAGAAGGACTTCGACACCGCTGATGCCTGGTTCGACCGCCACGAAGAGCTGGCGGTGCTCATGTGTCGCTGCGTGCCGTTGGTGAGGTCGGTGGTGTCGGTGCCGGCCGGGCTGCGGCGCATGAACCCGTTGCGGTTCACCCTCTACACCGCCATCGGATCAGGGGTGTGGAACGTGGCCCTGATCATGGTCGGCTACTTCGCCCGAGAGCGCTGGGACACCGTCCAATCGATCATGAGCTACGCCCAGTACGTGGTGGTGCTGGCCATCCTCGGTGCTATCGGCTGGTTCGTGTGGCGACGCATCATCCTCGTTCGCCTCCATCCCGAAGACGCCGATCCAGAACTGGTACCACCCGACCTCATCGACGACGTCGAAGAGATCCGCCGCCGTCAGGGCGCCGGACAACCCACCGAGACCGACCAGACCTGAGCCTTCGCTGCTGCGACCGGCAAAGCCGATCTCCGCAGGTCTCAGTCCGGGAGGTTCCACTCCACCCAGCCGTGGCCGGTCCTGCCGTCGACGGCCGTGAACCGACACCACGCCCGGGGGAACCGGCTGTAGCGACCATCCGAAGCGGACAGCCCCACCGGGGCGAAGGCCACCGGTTCCACGGCCAAGTCCAGATCACCGACCTGCCATCGTCCCGGTCCCGGCAAACCCGGTGCCCTCAGGTCCTCCTGGTGACCGACCACGTCGACCGCGGTCATCTCCCACTCTCCGCCGCCCTCGCGCACGGCCAGATCGGGCCGAGGGACCTGGATGTAGCCGGTGCCGTAGAGGTCCAAACCTTCGATGCGGACGCTGGTGCCGTGGAACCGGGTCCCGTCGTTCAGCCAACCGGCCATCCAACTCCACGAGTACGTCCACCAGTCCCGCGCCCCCCACGAGTGGTCACGCTGGCCCCAACCGTCGAGGTCGATCGTCTCGCCGGCCAGCAGGATCTCACCGTGCACCCGGCACGGAACCTCGTAGCGGGTGGTGCCCGGGTAGGCGTAGATGCCGCCGGACGTCTCCCACTCCAAGTCGAGGCCGAATGGCACCCGGTTCCCTCGCAGGTCGCCGTACACCGCGGTGGGGTCCTCGACCTCGACGGCAAAGGCCTCCACCCCCACCGAAACATGATCGAGGGGGGTTTCGACGTTGTAATCACACCACAACCCCTCGGTGCGGATCTCCAGACCCTGGCGAGGCAAGGCGATGTCGTGATCGATCACTGTCACCAACGGGCGGCCTTCACCCACCAGGCAGGCCCAGTACCAAGCGATCCCCTGGTTGGGGTAGAGGCCCAGCCGGACGTAGGCGGCCACGCCGGCGTCGGGGTCGACGGCGTCGAGGTACCAGCTCTCGCCCCACAAGTCTTCGGGCCCGGGCTGGTGAACCCCTTCATCGGCTGGCGGAACCCGGTCGAAGCGATCGGCGGGTGGTGCCTGATCGGCGGGGGAATAGGGATCCACGGTCACAGACGGACCGTAGCTCCAACCCGGAGCCGTTGAACTCGAACGGCGGGCGATGGCCGACCGTCGCGTTAGCGTCGGGGCCGTGGTCGCGTTCTTGTCAGCCGAGTGGATCTCCGCCCTGCACGAGGTCGCATCCGGTGATGCCGCCCTGGCCGACCACACCGCCAACATCGGGCTGGTGATCGAGCAGCGGGTGACGATGGGTGGAGACGGCGCGCCGGTTGTGTTCCACCTCTCCTTCGACCACGGCGAGGTGACGGTGGCCGCCGGTCCAGCGACCAACGCCACCGTCACCTTCACCCAGACCGAGGCCACCGCTCGCGCCATCGCGATGGGTACGGCTTCGGCGCAACGGGCGTTCATGACCGGCGAACTACGAGTCGGTGGAGATCTACGCGCCCTGGTCGACACCCAAGAGGCACTGGCCGCACTCGCCGATGTCTTCGCCTCGGTGAGGGATCGCACCGACTTCGGACCGGAGATCTAGATGCCCGAGCTCCCCGAGTTGCAGGCCCACGCCGAGCGGCTCACCGAGGAGTTCGGCGGCACCACCATCGACCGGTTCCGTCCCATCACCTTCACCGCGCTCAAGACCGCGCTCCCCGATCCGGCCCAGGCCAACGGTCATCCGCTGGAGCGAGTCGGTCGTCGAGGCAAGTACCTCACGTTGGACGCGGGTCCGGTCACCTTCGTGGTGCACCTGATGCAGGGCGGGCGCCTCAAGCCCGATCCCAAACAGACGGCCAAGCCCCGAGGGGGTATCGCCCGTTGGACCTTCGAGGACGGCAGGGCGCTGCTGCTCACCGAACCCGGCCACGAGCGCAAGGCCGGGGTGTGGGTGGTGAGCGGAGACATCGAGACCCAGGACCCGGTCCTAGGGCTCGGTCCCGACGCCGACACCGTCGATGTCGCCGCCCTTTCCGACCTGCTGACTGCCCACCCCATGCGCCTTCACGGGTTCCTTCGAGACCAGCACATCATCGCCGGCCTGGGACGCCGGCTGGCCAACGAGATCTGTCACCGGGCCCGGCTTTCGCCCTTCGCCGCCACGGCCAAGCTCCCGCCGGCCGAGGTCGGCCGACTGAGCACCGCTATGGGCGAGTGCCTCGACGAGTCGCTCACCGAGGAACGGGCGCGCTCGGACATGTCCTCATCCGCGCAGCGGACATCCCAAGTCCACCACCGAAGCGGTGAGCCGTGCCCGGTGTGCGGCGACACCATCCGAGCCGTGGAGTACCGGGCCTACACGGTGGCCTACTGCCCCACATGTCAGACCAGCGGCAAGATCCTGGCCGACAACACCACCAGCCGGTTCCTCAAGTAGCGAACCGGCCGGTGGTGTGCTGGCCTCAGATCAGGCCGAGTTCCTTGACGGCATCGCGCTCATCGGCGAGCTCTGCGGCGCTGGCGTCGATACGGGCACGGGAGAAGTCGTCGATCTCCAAGCCCTGGACGATCTCCCACTGGCCGTCCTTGCACACACAGGGGAACGAGCTCATGAGGCCTTCGGGCACGCCGTAGCTACCGTCGGAGGGAACCGCCATGGACACCCAGTCGCCGTCGGGGGTACCAGCCACCCAGTCGTGTACATGGTCGATGGCGGCGTTGGCGGCCGACGCGGCCGAAGACAGACCCCGGGCCTTGATGATGGCGGCACCGCGCTGTTGGACGGTGGGGATGAACTCACCCTCCAGCCAGGCCTGATCGTTGACGGCCTCTGCGGCGTTGCGACCAGCGACCTCGGCGTGGAACAGGTCGGGGTACTGGGTGGCCGAGTGGTTGCCCCAGATCGTCATCTTCTTGACGTCGTTGACGGTGGTGCCGGTCTTGGCTGCCAGTTGGGCCATGGCCCGGTTGTGGTCGAGACGGGTCATGGCCGTGAACTGACGGGGGTCCAGCTCCGGAGCGTTGTTCATGGCGATCAGGGAGTTGGTGTTGGCCGGGTTTCCGACCACGAGAACCTTCACGTCACGGCTGGCGCTTCGCGACAGGGCCTGACCTTGAGTGGTGAAGATGGCGCCGTTGGCAGCGAGGAGGTCGCTGCGCTCCATGCCTTCCTTGCGGGGCATCGATCCAACCAGGAAGGCGATGTCGGCGTCACCAAAAGCGACGTCGGGGTCGTCGGTCTTGACGATCGACGAGAGCAGCGGGAAGGCGCAGTCGTCGAGCTCCATGGCCACACCTTCGAGGGCACCGAGGGCCGGCGTGATCTCGAGCAGTTGCAGCGAAACCGGCTGATCAGGGCCCAACACCGCTCCGCTGGCGATGCGGAACAGGAGGCTGTAGCCGATCTGGCCAGCGGCTCCGGTTACAGCGATGCGGACGGGCGACTTGGACATCTATGTGCTCCTGGGGGCGATGGGACCTGAACGGACAAGGGTCGAATTCACCCTATCCAGCCCCACCATCGCCGTTTCCATCCAGAAACCCCCAGGTTCGGACCTCTATCCCGATCGCAACAGCCGTGGCTTTCCCTATCCTCGACCGGATGGCCTCTCCCGACCTACTGCTGTCGGTGCCCGGACTCGAGGCCGTGTTCGTACCGGGTAGACCGGCCCGCAGCGGGGAGCTGGCGCTGTGGCACCCGACTCGCAGTCCAGGCTCTTTCAGCCGCACCGTCGAGCTGGTCCTCCCCGCTGGATCCAGCGTCCGCCAGCGTTCCGTTCCAGCCACCTTCGTTCCCCTGACCCGGGTGCTCGACGAGCTGATCGCCCTGCCCGCCGGAGCGACGTCGGGACCTTCGGTCCACGGTTGGGCCCGGGCTGCCCGTGCCGCCCTGGGTCCGATGGCGAGAGGCCGCCTGGTCCCCATGATCGACGAGGACGGGGTCGACGGCTGGCGGATCGGCCCGCTGGACCCCTCTGACCTGGCCCTGCGTGAGGCGATCGCCGACACGCTTCCCCCAGCCGCCCACGCCCGAGCCGTGGAGGGGACCGCGCCCCGCCGGATGGCATCGCCACGCTGGCTGGTCGCCCGGTTCTGGGACGCCATCGCCGATGCCTACGTCCGCACCGCGGCCGCCCCCATGGAAGCCGGCCACGATGCCTACGCCGTTACCACCGCCACCCCGCTAAGGGTGGTCACCGCCGATCGCAGCAGCGGACACGACGGCGAGTTGGGGCGCTGGCTGGCTGGCACCGCGTCCTCGATCAACGCTCGGGCCAGCGTCTCACTCCGTCTGGAAGCAGGTGGAGCACTGGCCATCGGCGACACCGACGTCCCCGACCACACCGATGTTCCCGACGAAACCGGCGGAGAGGGCCATCACGACCCCGAGGACATGGACAGGTTCAGGGCGGTGGTCGAGGTGGGCAGCGTCGCCGACCGCAGCCTCGTCCTCGATGCCGCCGATCTCTGGGACGCCCCCAGCGAAGTGCTCGACCGATTTGGGCCCACCGTCGAAGACGACCTCCTAGTGGTCCTGCACCGGGGGAGCCGAGTGTGGCCACCGCTCGGTCGCCTGCTCGATCAGGCTCGGCCCACCGACTTGGACCTGAGCGGCGAAGAGGTGGGCGACCTGCTGGGCCCGGTGACCGAGACCCTGGCCGGGGCAGGCATCGAGGTGCGTTGGCCCAAGACGGTCCTTCAGGGGGTAGAGCTCAATCCGGTGGTGTCATCGGACTCCTTGACCGCTGATCGGGCCGGGACCATGTCGTTCACCGGCCTGTGTGAGCTGAGCTGGTCGGCATCCATAGACGGTGAGCCGCTCACTCCTGCCGAGGTCGCGGCCCTGGTCGAAGCCAAGCGAGGTGTGATCCGCTTGCGGGGGCACTGGGTGCGCGCCGACCCCAGCCGGCTGGCCCGGCTTCGCCAACGACGCACGGTTTCAGCCGGAGAGGCCCTTGCCGTGGCTCTCGGTGGTGAGCTGACGGTCGACGATGAGTCGATCCCGGCCGAGGTCCACGGTCCCCTCACCGGCCTGGCCACCCGTCTGGCCGACCTGGCTGCCGGACATGCCGATGGAGGCCACCGAGGTAGATGGCAGGCACCGCCGGGGCTCAACGCCACGTTGCGGCCATACCAGCTAGACGGGGTGACATGGCTGACCGAGATGGCCGAGCTGGGCCTGGGCGGGGTGCTCGCCGACGACATGGGCCTAGGCAAGACCGTGCAGTTCCTGACCCTGCACCTGACCCGCGCCCACGCCATGGGCGCGGATCGTCGACCGACGCTGGTGGTGTGCCCGGTATCGGTGCTCGGCAACTGGTCCCGCGAAGCCGCCCGTTTCGCCCCAGACACCCCCGTCGTCCGGTACCACGGGGTCGACCGGTCACTCGGCGAGCTCGCTGCCGATTCGCTGGTCCTCACCACCTACTCGGTCCTTCGCCGTGACGTGGCCGTACTGGCTGGGCTGGAGTGGGGTCTGATCGCCGCCGATGAAGCCCAGGCCATCAAGAACCCGCTGTCTCGAACCGCCCGGGCACTCCGCCAGGTTCCGGCCCCGGCCCGTTTCGCGCTCACCGGAACACCGGTGGAGAACCGCCTGGTCGACCTGTGGTCCCTGCTCGACTGGACCACCCCCGGGCTGCTCGGCCCACTCGACACGTTCCGCCGCAAGGTCGCCGTTCCCGTCGAACGAGATCGAGATTCCGAGGCGGCGGCTGCCCTCAACCGGCTCGTCCGCCCCTTCTTGTTGCGCCGCCGCAAGTCTGATCCCGAGATCGCCCCCGACCTACCGCCCAAGACCGAGACCGACGAGGTCGTTCCCCTCACCACCGAGCAGAGAACCCTCTATGAGGCCATGGTCAACGAGACGCTCGACCAGGTGGCCCAAACCAAGGGGATCGCCCGCCGAGGTCTGGTGCTCAAGCTGCTCACGGGGCTCAAACAGATCTGCAACCATCCCGCCCAGTTCCTGCACCAGGACGGGGCCAGCCCCGGCGAGCTGGTCGGTCGATCAGGAAAGTTCGACGCCACCACCGAGCTGATCGACACCCTCTGCGACGAGGGGGATTCGGTCCTGGTCTTCACCCAGTACCGAGCTATGGGCCACCTGTTGACCCGACACCTAGACCGACCGGGTCGGGCCGCACAGTTCCTCCATGGCGGCGTACCCGAGGCGGCCCGCCAAGCGATGGTCGACCGGTTCCAGGCCGGCGACATCCCGATCTTCGTGATCTCGGTGAAGGCCGGGGGCACCGGACTGAACCTGACCCGCGCCACCCACGTAATCCATTACGACCGTTGGTGGAACCCCGCGGTCGAGGATCAGGCCAGCGACCGAGCCTGGCGCATCGGCCAGGACCGGCCCGTGCAGGTGCACCGGCTCATCTGCGAGGGCACGGTCGAGGACAAGGTGGCTGGCCTGCTGGCCGACAAGCGGGCGCTGGCCGACGTGGTGGTCACCTCCGGTGAGGGCTGGATCTCAGATCTGGGTGACGACGATCTCCGGCTCCTGGTGTCGCTCGGCTCCGAAACCGAACCGACTCCGGGAGGTGACCGCTGATGGCCCGCCAGTTCGGGAACACGTGGTGGGGTCAGGCCTGGGTCGAAGCGCTGGAGAAACGGGCCGACCTCGACCCCAACCGGCTGCCCCGAGGCCGCACCTACGCCCGACAGGGAAACGTCAACCGAGTGGAGCTGGAGCCGGGTCGGATCACCGCGCTGGTCCGCGGCTCGCGGGTCCTTCCGTACCGAGCGACGATCGGGGTCCGTACCTTCGGCGACGACGAGTGGGAGCGTCTCCTCGATGCCCTGGCGGCCAGGGCTGGCCATGCCGCGGCGCTGCTCGACCACGAGCTCGTACCTGGCGTCATCGACGACGCCCGAGCCAACGGGGTGGAACTGCTTCCGGTGTCGGGCGACCTGGTACCGCGCTGCTCGTGCCCGGACCACGCCGACCCGTGCAAGCATGCCGCCGCCGTCTGCTACGTGGTGGCCGATGCCGTCGACGCGGACCCCTTCGTGCTGTTCACGTTGAGGGGTCGCCATCCCGATGCCCTCCTAGGCGCAGTTCGGTCTCGCCGCCGCGGTGGTGCGGGACCTGGAGCGAGTGAGAACCCAGCCGCGGGCACAACCGAGGGCGGCTCAGGCTCAGGCTCTGGTTCTGGCTCAGGCTCTGACTCAGGGGCCGGGGCCGGGGGCCGAGGGTGGGACGCTGGTCGATCCGGGGGTGACGGCCCGGACGGCCTGGCAACAGTGGTTGGAGCGCTCGAGCGAAGACCGTGACGTTGCACCACCGCCACCACCGCCACCGCCCGACTCCCCCGGAGACCCAACACCGTGGGCGGCGGACCCACCGGCCGACGCTCCGTTCACGGCTGCTGGTCTGCGCGTCCTGGCGTCCGATGCTGCCGAGAGGGCATGGTCGCAACTGACCCGGGGAACCGAAAGCGGCTTGCAGCTCAGCGTGGCTGCCGACCTGGCCCGTCGGGCGGCCCGGCGGGTCGACCAGGGTCTACCCGTGATCGATTTGGCTCGGGCCGCCGGCGAGACCCCCACCAACCTCACAGCCCGCGCCGCCCTGTGGCGTCACGCTGGCCCCGATGGGGTCTCCGAGACCGACGACGGCCGATGGCGTCCGGCCCCCACCGTTATCGATGCCGGGGTCCGGGCCTTCACCGACGCCGGGATCGATACGTCCGAGGTTCAGGTCCGCTCAAACCGGATCACGGTAGGAGACGTGCAGCTCCGGGTGACCGCGGATGGTCGATGGTGGCGCTATGAGCGGCGGGGCCGGACGTGGGACCTGGTGGAGGCTCCGTCCACCGATCCGACCGACTTGGTCGGTGGCTGAGCTGACGCCGCTTCCGACCCGACCGATTTACCTGGCCGGTCAGAACCGGTTGACGAGGTGTTGGGCGACGCGTCGGCGGGTGTCCGCATCGAGGTGCAGCGGGGTGAAGAGCTGGTCGATCAGGTCGCGCGGGGTGGTGATGGCGATCCCCGCCAGGTTGAAGGGATCATCGAACCAACCCGGAACCGTGCCTTCGAATACCAGCGCCCCACGAACCGGGACCCGTTGGAACGGGGAGTCGAACAAGAGCCCGCTGATCAGAGACGTGCGGCCACCGACCACGTTCAACAGCTCCGATCCTCCGTGACCCCCCAGGAAGCCTTTCTCCACCGGACGTTCGGAGTCTCCCATGCCGTCGACCACCCAGATCCCACTGGGGGCCACCACGATGGCTTCGTTCTCAACCTGGGTCCCGCCCCACGGCCGCGAGTGGATGATCTCGAGCCCGTGAGGCCGAGCGGCCTCGAGGGCCCGGTGGATGGCGCTGGTTCCGGCTTCGGTTTCTGCAATCTCGCGCTGTGCCTCCACGCCGGCGGCCAGCGACGGACCCACCTGGGGGAGCTTTGTGCGTCGCCACCCGTTGCCGCTGCGAGCAGGGGGCTGCGCCGGTGCCGGCAGCGGTGGGGTCAGGCGAACCTCGGACTGTTCGGGGCGAGGACCCTGGTCTTTCGCCGCAGCGTCCAGCTCACTGGCCTGCCGAGCGCGGTCCAGCTCTGCCCGCGCCGCCCGTTCCAGGTCGAGCCGTCGCTCCTCGGCGTGACGCATGGCGGCGCGCTCCCTTTCGATGAGCGCCTGGTCGACCTCCTTGCCGACGGCCTCCCGCTCGGGGCTATCGGCAATGCCGTCGCCCTCGAACGGCGTCACCGGGTCGGGGTGGGCCAGCCGGGGCCGGGGCCGGTCCGGGATGGTTGGGGCCGGTCCGGCCGCGTCCAAACCGTCGGGTGTATCCGCGGACGGCGGCACCACCGGGGCCACCGGCGCCGACGCTGCGGTCCCGATCTTGTGACAACTCGGGCAGACGGTGCGCTTGGTCTCTTCGTCGTGCCATGCCTCCGAACGAGGTGGAAGCTTGCTGGAGCAGACCGAGCACACGGCGCGATGACGGAGTTGAACGAGCTGCACGTGACTATCGGCCAGGTCGGGAAGAGGTCGGTGGCCGTAACGACATTCCCGAAACGCTAGCGCCCGCCCCGGCCGTCTCCGACCCACCCCGAATCGAACCCCGCCGCAAGGCTCCACCTTTCGGTGGAGCGAGGATTGGTCGTCAGCCCCGACCCCACAAGGTGAGACGGGCGACGGGAAGGAAGCCCAGTCGCAGAAACCCTGGTCGGGTCAGGTCGTTGGTGTAAGCAACAGCGGGCAGCCCCGGCCCGTCGGCCAAACGGGCCTGGACCAATGCCTGCCACACCCCTCGCCGCCGTGCTGCCGGCAGGGTGGCGGCCATGGCCAGGTTCACAACCCCATGAGACACGTAGCTGAGCCCAGCCGCAACCGGCGTCCCATCCAGCCAGGCGATCCGTAGGGTGCACCCGGTGTCGATCACCCCGGCAGGCAGCACGGATCCTGGCTCGGGGCGAGACGATGGATCACCCGGCTCCCCACTGGGTACCCGTCGATCACCACGTCTTCGGCACGAGCCACCCCATCTCGGTCGTTGACGACCTCGATCTCCAGACCCTCGGGTCTACTCGGCACCGACAGGACCGGCGACTTGGCCACCAGGACCGGATGCCCGTAGAGCACCCATCCCCGATGCCACAGGTCTGCGGTGGGCCACAGCGAGAGCAACGTGGTTCCATCTATTGACGATCCGAAGAAGTCCTCTATCTCGTCGTACACGGGATCATCGCTGCGAGGCGCGGGGCGAGCCAGCACCGCCTGGTTGAGATAGGGAACGGCGCTGCGGGAGTCGGCCAGGTTCGCCCCCTCCACCGCTACCGCCCGTCCCCCGCCCGCCAACGCCAGCCTGGCGTTCAGCTCGGACTGGCTGTTCAGGAACTGTTCGAGGATGGTGTCATCGGGACCGGTTTCCCTCCATGCTCGCCGCCACCGGCCCGCCGACAGGTCGACCACCGCCTGGTCCTGCATCCGAGTGGTCAGAGCCATGGCGCCCACCTCCGAGGTGAGGGCCCCGCCCCCTGCGGGGCCTCGCCCTCTGATCATCCGCGAACCCACCGAAAACCGCAAGCAGTGATCAGGATCGACCCTTCAGCACGCACCGTGCCGACCAAAGCTGGTCCTCACCGCGAAGCGGTCACTCCCACTCGATCGTGCCCGGCGGTTTCGATCCAGGGCCCGAGCGGCCCGTTCGACGAAGTCGAACAAGAGCGGGAGAGACGTGTCGGAGGACGTGACATCGGCTCCGCCCCCCGCTCACCGCGAAGCGGTCACTCCCACTCGATCGTGCCGGGAGGCTTCGATGTCACGTCGTATGCGACGCGGTTTACTCCGGGGACCTCGCCGATGATGCGCTGGCTCATGCGTTCGAGCAGGTCGTAGGGGAGGCGGGCGAAGTCGGCGGTCATGGCGTCTTCGGAGGTGACGGCGCGGATGATGATCGGGTACCCGTAGGTTCGTTCGTCTCCCATGACCCCGACGCTGCGGATGTCGGGCAGCACGGCGAAGGCCTGCCAGATCTCGCGCTCGAGGCCGGCGGCGCGGATCTCTTCACGGACGATGGCGTCGGCTCGTTGGAGGACGGCCACCTTGTCGGGGGTTACCTCGCCGATGATGCGGACGCCGAGTCCGGGACCGGGGAACGGTTGGCGCCACACGATCTCGTCGGGCAGACCCAGTTCGGTGCCCACCTTGCGGACCTCGTCCTTGAACAGGAGGCGCAGGGGTTCGACCAGGTCGAACTGCATGTCGTCGGGGAGGCCACCGACGTTGTGGTGGCTCTTGATCTTGGCGGCCGACGCGGTGCCGCTCTCGATCACGTCGGGGTACAGCGTGCCCTGCACCAGGAAGCGGGCATCTTCGATGCCGCCGGACACATCTTCGAAGATGCGGATGAACAGCTCGCCGATGGCTTTGCGCTTGTCTTCGGGGTCGGTGACGCCGGCCAGCTTGTCGAAGTAGCGGTCTGCGGCCCGGACGTGGATGAGCTCTATGCCCTGATGGCGTTGGAAGGTCTCGACGACTTGGTCGCCTTCGCCTTCTCGCATGAGGCCGGTGTCTACGAACACGCAGGTGAGCTGGGGGCCGATGGCCTTGTGGACCAGGGCGGCGGCCACCGCCGAGTCCACGCCACCAGACAGGGCGCAGATGACCCGGGCCGTACCGACCTGTTCGCGCACGGCGGCGACCTGGGTGTCGATGAGCGACCCCATGGTCCATGCCGGGGGGCAGCCGCACACGTCGTAGAGGAAGTGCTCGAGCACAGCCTGGCCGTGAGGAGTGTGGACGACCTCGGGGTGGAACTGCACGGCGTGGATCCGGCGCTCCACGTGCTCCATGGCCGCCACCGGGATCTGAGCGGTGGTGGCGGTGATGGTGAACCCGTCGGGGACTTCGGCGATGGAGTCGAAGTGGCTCATCCACACCTGCTGGTGGGCCGGTTGGCCTCCGCCGAACACCACACCGGGGTGGACCACGTCGAGATCGGTGCGGCCGTACTCGCCGACACCGGTGTTGGCGACGGTGCCGCCCAGCTGCTGGGCGATGAGTTGCGCGCCGTAACAGATACCGAAGATCGGGATGCCCAGGTCGTACACCCCAGGGTCCATGGCGGGGGCGCCTTCGACGTGTACCGACTTGGGGCCACCGGAGAAGATGATCCCGGCCGGTCGGCGGGCGGCCACCTCCGCCGCGGTGATGGTGTGGGCGACGATCTCGCTGTAGACGTGGGCTTCACGTACCCGGCGGGCGATGAGCTGGGCGTACTGGGCGCCGAAGTCGACGACGAGGACCGGGCCAGCGCCGACGGGTCCAGCGGATGCGGGGACGGCCGGCGCTGTCATCGGGGTCACCGGGGTGACGGTGAGCTCGGCTCGTTGGAGCTCTTTAAGCGACGGGGTGCCGCAGGTGGCCATGGTCCGGCGGAGGGCACCGGCCAGGTTGGTGCGACCGTCGGCCCGGTGGGCAGGTCCGACCAGGACCTCCTCGATCGTGCCCACCGAGGGGGCGGGAACCACCGAGGATCGGGGCAGGTCGGCGTGGCCGCTGTTGATCCCCCAGTGCCAGCCCTGTCCGGGGGCATCTGACGCCGCGGCCAGGGGGGAGCCGATCATCACGGCGTCGGCACCGCAGGCCACAGCCTTGGCGATGTCTCCGCCGGTGGTGATCGAACCATCGGCGATCAGGTGCACGTACACACCCGTCTCGTCGAGGTGGCGCATGCGGGCGGCGCGGGCATCGGCGATGGCGGTGGCCTGGGCTGCGCCGACCCCGAGCACCTCACGGGTGGTCGAGGTGGCACCCGATCCGACTCCGACCAGGATGCCCGCGGCGCCGGTGCGCATCAGGTGGCGGGCCGACTGGTAGCCGGCACAGCCGCCCACGATCACCGGGATGTCGAAGCGTCGGACGAACGTCTTGAGGTTGAGCGGGTCACCGTCGCGGGTGACGTGTTCGGCGGAGACCACGGTTCCCTGAATCACGAGCAGATCCAGCTCGGCGGCCAGAAGGGTGTCGGCGAAGGCGGCGAGGCGCTGGGGGGTGATCGCCGCGCACGACACCACGCCGCTGGCCTTGATCTGTTTGATCCGATCCCTGATCAGCTCGGGCTTGATCGGCTCGGCGTACATCTCTTGGAGGCGGGAGGTGGTCATGGCATGACCGGCGCCTGCGATCTCGGCCAGGAGGGGTTCAGGGTCGTCGTAGCGGGTCCACAAACCTTCTAACGCCAGGGTGCCCACGCCGCCGAGCGACCCGACCGTGGCGGCGCTGGTGGGGCTGGTCACGCTGTCCATGGCCGCGGCCATGATCGGAAGGTCGAAGCGGAAGGCGTCGATCTCCCATGACAGGTCGACGTCCTCGGGGTCGCGGGTACGCCGGTTGGGGACCAGGGCCACGTCGTCGAGCGCGTAGGCCCTCCGCCCGCTCTTGCCCATGCCGATCTCGATCTCAGCCACGGTGCTGGTGCTCCTCGAACCCCGATTGGAAAGGTCAGAGCCTACGCGGTGACCTCTCCGCTCCCTGAACCCGTTCCGGGCGTCGATCACCCGGCAGCGCGGTCGCGGCGCGCAAACCCATCCCCGGGGTCGTGGCTAGTCGGATCAGGCCGAGGCGGTGGTGATGAGAAACGTTCCGCCGAGGGCGACGTGACCGTCTGCGTTCAGGTGGGACCGGTAGACACCGGCGATGGCCTCGATCACCTCGGAGCGGAGGTCGTCGGGTTGGCCGGTGGTCACCACCCTGGTCGGGCCCAGGTCGAGGCCGGCGTGGGCCGCGGTGTCCACGTCGGTCCCACCGCCGATAAGCATCGCCGCGTGATGTTCGACGGTGTCGACCGCAGACCAGCCCGCCTGGGTCAACACGTCGTTCAACCGCTGGGCGGTACAGAGAGAGAAGGCCCCTTCGTCGGGTTCGGGCGGGTCAACGACAACGCCCCTCTGGGCCATGACCTCGAGGGTGGCGGCCAGGGGTACCTCGAACAGGTCTGAACGGTGACGGTGGGCCCAGGTGGCGATGGCCAGTCGGCCCTCGGGGGCGGACGCTCGGATGTTGGTGAACGCCTTCACCGGGTCGGAGAAGAACATGACCCCGTAGCGGGAGATCACCGCGTCGTGGGGGCGGACCGAAGTTCCGACCGGATCCCAGTTGACGGCGTCGGCGCTGATCCACTCGATCGGAGCGGCGTCGGGGTCGGGGGTCACCGAGGCTGCGGCCCGGAGCATGGCGTCGGCCAGGTCGAGGCCGCTCACCGAGCCGTCAGGCCCTACCGCACCCGCGGCCAACCTGGTGGTCGGACCGTGGCCGCAACCCACGTCGAGCACCCTCTCGCCGCGCTGGAGGTCGGCGGCCGCGAACAGGGCGTCGGTCACCGGGGCGAGCTGGCGGTCGATGCCTTCGGACTGACCGAGCCAACGCTGGACCCGGGTGTCGTCCCACTGATCGGCCATCGGCCCGGTCAGCCCTTCCAATAGTTGGGGGCCTCGGCGGTGATGGTGACGTCGTGGGGGTGGCTCTCACGCAGGCCGGCGGCGGTGATGCGCACGAACCGGGCCTGGTGCAGGTCGGCGATGGTGGCGGCCCCGCAGTAGCCCATGGCCTGGCGGAGGCCGCCGGTGAGCTGGAACAGGATGCGCCGCACCGGTCCCTTGTAGGCCACGCGACCTTCGATGCCCTCGGGCACCAGCTTCTCGGCGTCGATCACGTCACCCTGGAAGTAGCGGTCCTTGGAGTACGACCGGGTCTTCATGGCCCCCATGGATCCCATGCCCCGGTACTCCTTGAACCGCTCCCCCTGGTAGAGGACGACGTCTCCGGGGCTCTCGTCGACACCGGCCAGCAAACTGCCGAGCATCACGGTGTCGGCACCGGCGGCCAGGGCCTTGGCGATGTCGCCGGAGAACTGGATGCCGCCGTCACCGATCAGGCAGGCGTCGTAGCCGTCGAGCGCGGCGCGGGCGTCGTCGATGGCGGTGAGCTGAGGTACGCCGACTCCGGCCACCACCCGGGTGGTGCAGATGGAGCCGGGACCGACGCCGACCTTGACGGCGGAGGCGCCGGCGTCGAGCAGGGCCCGGGTGCCGTCGTAGGTGGCGACGTTGCCGGCCACGATCGGAACCGGGAACTCGGCCACGATCTTGGCCACGATGTCGAGCACGCCGGCCGAGTGTCCGTGGGCGGTGTCGACCACCAACACGTCCACCCCGGCGTCGACCAAAGCGGCGGCCCGTTCGAAGGCGTCGGGGCCGGTGCCCACCGCGGCGGCGCAGCGCAGACGGCCCTGGTCGTCCTTGGTGGACTCGGGGTACTGGATGCGCTTTTGGATGTCTTTGACGGTGATGAGGCCGGACAGGCGCCCGTCGGCGTCGACCACCGGGAGCTTTTCGATGCGGTGACGTCCCAAGATCTCCTGGGCTTGTTCCAGGGTGGTGCCCTGGGGGGCGGTGACCAGGTTCTCGCTGGTCATCACGTCGCCGATGCGCTCGTTGACATCCTGGTGGAAGCGCAGGTCTCGGTTGGTGAGGATGCCGACCAGGCGCCGATCGGGGTCGGTGATCGGCACGCCCGAGATCTTGTAACGGGCCATCAGGTCCAAGGCGTCGGCCACCAGGGCATCGGGGCCCAGGGTGACGGGGTCGACGATCATCCCCGACTCCGAACGCTTGACCTTGTCGACCTCGGCGGCCTGATCCTCGACCGACAGGTTGCGGTGCACCACGCCGATCCCACCGGCCCGGGCCATGGCGATGGCCAACGCCCCTTCGGTGACGGTGTCCATGGCCGCGGAGAGGATCGGCACGTTGAGGGTGATACCCGGCACCAGTGGGCTGGCGGTGGACACCTCGTTGGGGAGGACATCACTCGCAGCGGGGACAAGCAGTACGTCGTCGAAGGTGAGCCCGGTGATGGCGAAGCGATCCGACATCGAGCGATCGGAGGCGGACCGGTCAGGGGTGGTGCGGTCTGGCGGGTCGAGGGCCATCTTCTTCGTCTCCGGGGCGTCGTCTCTTCGCCGCAGGCTACCCGGGCCACCCGACCCTCCCATAGCCGACGGCCACATGACAACCGGTCGCCGATCGGCTGTGGAGCCGGCCGCTACAACTACCCGACCTTCTAGGCGTCTCATGACCGCAGGGTCGGGTCGACCAACACGCAGCGGGTTCCGGTGGAGCCAGCACACAGTGGGTTCCGGAGTAGATGGGGTGCACGCATCTGTTGCTGTGGACGCAGAGCCCGTATCGGGTCTCGCCGCGACCATCAGCGCCGGTGCCGCTGAACTGCTTACGGCAGGGTTGCCAACCATCGTTAGGTCTGCCTACCGTGGATCCACGCCGACCGGGAACGTCGGCTGACCCGATGAAGAAGGGATCGCCCGATGTCGATCACCAGCTCACCCGACCAGTCCGACCGAACCCGGCCCCACGATGACCCCGTCGAGCACCACGGGCACGAGGAACTGATCCCCGGTGCCGGACTGGCTGCGGACCGGGTGGCCGGGCACTGGCTCCTGGCCCGCCTCGGCAAGCGTGTGTTGCGCCCGGGCGGGCGTGAACTCACCCTGAAGATGCTCGATGCCCTCGCCGTGTCACCCAACGACGACGTAGTCGAACTCGCTCCCGGGATGGGGATCACCACCACCCAGGTGCTGGCCGCCAACCCCGCTTCCTACGTCGGAGTGGACCGCGACGAGGTGGTCGTCGAGCGCATGGCCAGCCAGATGAACGGGACCAACCGGCGGGCCGTGAACGGCTCGGCATCAGACACGGGCCTGCCTGACCGTTGCGCCGACGTGGTGTTCGGCGAGGCCTACCTGACAATGCAGGGCGCCAAGCAGAAGGACCGGATCCTCGCCGAGTTGGCCCGGATCTCGCGGCCCGGGGCACGGCTCGGCCTTCACGAGGTCGCCTTCGCCCCCGACGACGTCACCGAGGACGACGCCGACCGCGCTGCTCACGACCTCCAGTCCACGATCAAGGTGAACGTCACCCCCCTCACCATCGCCGGCTGGCGCAAGCTGCTCGACGACGCCGGATTCGATGTGGCTCACTGCTCCACCGCTCCCCTGCACCTGCTCGAACCACGACGATTGATCGCCGACGAAGGGTTCACCGGTGCGGCGCGCTTCGGGGTCAATGTCGCCAAGGACAAGCCGGCTCGCGAACGGGTGCTCTCCATGCGCAAGGCCATGCACGACAACGCGAAGCACCTCCAAGCCGTCACGTTGACCGCGGTGCGCCGCAGTGACGAGGCCCCGTCATGACCGGACGTAAACCCCTGATCGCCGGAGGCCTGGTGCTGATCGTCGTGGTGCTCGTCGGAGCGTTCCTGTTGTGGCCCCGGGGAAGCGACCCCGTCACCAAGGACGAAGCCGTCGAAGACTTCCGTTCCCACAACAGCACCACCACCTCTGCCAACGGGGATGACGCCGGAGCATCGACGACCACCGCCGCATCCACCACGGCCTCACGTCCCGAACCCGGCGTGTACACCTTCACCGCGACGGGCAGCGAGGACGTGAAGCTGGGACCGTTCCCCGCCGAGCACCGCGTGCTGCCCGCCGAGGTGAACATGGTGCTGGTGCACGACGAGGACCCCGAGTGCTTCACCACCACCGCCAAGCTGTTCGAACAGCACTCCGACGACACCACCTTGTGCGCCTCGCCTGACGGCACGGTCCGCTTCGTCGAGCACCGCAAGCACCAATCCGTCGGCGGCATGTCCCCCACCGTCACCTTCCAGTGCGACCCCAACGTGGTCATCGACCCGGCCACCGAACAGGGCGACATCGCCTGTGGGATCTCCTTGGAAGGGGCACCGGTGAAGGTGGAATCCCAGATGACCGGGACCGCCAGATCGTCGCCGGCCACCGTCGACATCGCCGGTCAGGCGGTCGAGGCCACCCTGGTCGAGCTGACCTTCAACGTCAGCGGCAGCCTGTCCGGCACCTGGGTCGAGAAGCTGTGGCTCGCCAACGACACCCACCTACCGGTCCAGATGGAACGCGAGCTCGATCTGTCGGGCCCCGCCACCCTCAAGGAGTCGAACAAGCTCGTCCTCACCGACCTCACCCCGACGACCTAGTCGCTGTCGATCTGTCACCCGCCGAACCGGGTTCGCATCACGGGTTTACGCCACCGCGGATCGACCGTACAATTGTCCGTACATTACCCGGAGGCGTGATGGCCGTGAAGACAGAACGAATGGAAGCTCGGGTGTCGCCCGACCAGCGTGCTCGTATCGAGCGAGCCGCTTCTGCGGCAGGGGTGTCGGTGTCGGCATTTCTGGTGGGTGCCGCGGTGAAGCGCGCCGATGAGGTCATAGCTGAGGCGACGACCACGACGGTTCCAGCCGACTACTTCGATGAACTTCTCGCCGTACTAGATGCGGCTGGGCCAGCGCCACGGCTGGCGGAGGCGGCGAAACGTGCCAACCGCGCGCCTCGGATAGCGCCTAGGTGACGTACCGGATCGAGCCGCTCGCTGGCCACGACCTCGGGGCATTCGAGTGCGGCAACGACGATCTTGGCGAGTGGCTACGCCGCCATGCCCGTACCGCCACCGGTCAAGGCGTTCGCACCTACGTCCTCGTCGACGAAGACGGTGCCGTGGTCGGCTACTTCGCAGTTGCTCCCCACCTCCTCGACCGCGCTGAGGCTCCGTCCAAGCTGGCCAGGGGAGCGTCGCGGCAGATCCCAGCAATCCTCCTAACCAAGTTCGCCATCGTCACCTCATTGCAGGGCCAGGGGCTCGGCTCGGAACTGTTGTTGGGGGCACTCGGGGTGATCATTGACGCCGCCCGTCGGGCCGGGGGTCGGGTGGTCGTCGTTGATGCCATCGATGACCAGGCCAGGGCGTTCTACCTGCACCACGACTTCCAGCCAATACCGGGCCACGATCGGCGACTGGCCATGAAGCTGAGCACCGCAGCCAAAGCCCTCCTCATCGCCTGGCCATGAAACAACGTATTGGTTCCATTGCCCCGTGTGCCCCTGATTGCCGACGACTTCCTTGCGCAGTGTGCGCTGGGCCGGGCTGCAGCTCTTCCAATTCGTCGGCTGCGACTGGGGCTCCGTCGGCGGTGGTGAAGGAGTCCGAACCGGTCAGCGGTTGCGGGGTTCGGTGCGGCACGGGTCGGGTCCGCAGACGTCGCTGATGATGCCGGTGGCGAAGAACTCGTTGCGTTGGCGTTGGGCATCGGGGGTGCGGCGGGGGAACTCGTGGGGATCGGCACAGTCGGCATTGGCCACCGTTCTGTCTCCCGCCGAACCGGGTTCGCATTCGCTGATCCACGGCTCGGCCATGTCCGGGCTGATCCCACCGAGCGGTGCGGGCAGGGTGCCGGCATCCCAGTAGATCAACAAGGAGGTGGCGTCCTCGCCTGCCTTTACGATGTCCATGCCGAAAGGTGGCTCCACCCGTCCGCTGCCAGGGTCGTCCACCGCCGGCACCCGGATCGGCACCCCGGCGGTGCGGGCCGCGATCTCCGCTGAGACGTTGGCCACCTGATGGTCACCGAGAGCCACCTGCATGATCACCTGGTGTTCGGGCGTACCGGGCAGGGTGTTGGTGGTGAGGTGACGGGCGAAGCCGGAACCTTCGGCCTGGTCCCAGAGCTGTTGCAGCAGCGCCAGGATCAACAGACCGTCCACCGGCCGGTCGTAACCACCGGCGATCACCGGGCCGTACTTCTGCCAATTGTTGGAGCGGGGAATGAGCAGCGCGTAGTCGATGCCGGGTACGCCGATGATCGCCTTGGTCCACTCGGTGGACACCGCGGTGGCCACGATGCCCATGATCCCGCCCTGACTGTGACCCTCGTAGAACACCTCGTCGGTGTCGAAGCTGGCCGCTCCGGCGGTGGTGCGGAACTCGGGGGCGGCCACGAAACCGTCTCCGTGAGTCAACAGCCGGGCCAGGAACTGCTGGTTGATCACGCCCTGCATGAGCCTTTCGGCTGCGCTCGGGAACTTGTTGATGTCAGCCAGGGCCGATACCGCGTAGCCGATGTCTGGTTCGGACATGCCGATCCAATTGGTGGCACAGGGCATGAGGTTGCCGGCAGCCAGGCCCAGATCTCCCCGTTCGGATTCTCGGGCACTGCCCAGCAAACCGTGGCCGTAGACGACGGGCCGGGCCGGTGTGGTCCCGGCCAGTTGGGTCGCAGTGAGCGAACAGGTGAACTCCGCGGTGTAGTTCCGACCGGACAGCAACGGTGCCTTGTCGTCGTAGCGGGTCAGCACGCTGCCGGGCGAGCCGTCGCCGGTCAGGAACGACGGGACCTCGAAGGTGCCCCGAACCCGACGGGCCACCCCATCGGGTAGCGGACCTCCG
Source organism: Microthrixaceae bacterium (assembly GCA_016702505.1). Taxonomy (NCBI): domain Bacteria; kingdom Bacillati; phylum Actinomycetota; class Acidimicrobiia; order Acidimicrobiales; family Microthrixaceae; species Microthrixaceae bacterium. The sequence goes on along the minus strand of JADJDU010000013.1, from coordinate 17,695 downwards.
TCATCGGCGGTGCTCAACACCTCGGTGACGGTGAATGCGGGCGCTGCATCTCCCAACTGGTCGAAGGCCTGATCACGCATGGAGACGAGGCCCCCGGTGAGCAGCTTCTCGCTCATGGTGGTGAAGTCCCAGGCCAGCCACTGCTCGGCCCGGGGCAGGCCCGCTTCGTCCACGGCGTTGACGGCCTGGTCGAGGCGGGATCGCCGTTGCTCCACCGGTCCGATCCCGGTCTGAAGCCGGTCTCGGATGACGCGGAACCCGTTGGACACCGCGATCGGGTCCCCGCCGCGGTCAACGGGCTGAGCGATGCCCACGGCGTAGCGGCGACCGGGTTCCAACATGGTGAGGGGATGGAGCAGGACGGTGGTGCGGTCGGCCTCGGCGATCTCAGGTCGGGCATCGACCTCGGCCCAGTGCGCCACGCGCTTGCCTGTGGTCATGTCCACGATCACCGTGCCCGACCCCTTCTCCAGAGACGACGCCGGATCGGCTTCGCTCGGGAAGCTAGAAGCCTCCGGGTCGACACCAGCGATGGTGGTCATAATCGGGGTTCCCACACCCCAGCCGTCGAGCCGGGCCCAAGCCTTGGGTTCGACCTCCACCCCATCCACGTTGACCGGGAGGGCCCCGAGCTCGAACTCCAACTTGCGCTTGGTGTCGGTCTTGGGGTCGTCGTTCTCGAAGCGCGACGACGGAAACGGAAACATGCACTCGCTCTCATCGAGCCAGTCACATGCCTTAGCCCCGTCGATGGTGGCCGCCAGTTCCTCCTCCAACTCGGAAGGAGCCGGGGTCAGCTCGGGCATGGCGGTCGAGCCCGGGCCATCACCCTTGTTCGCTTTGTCGTCATCGCCCGAGCAACCGACCCCAACAGAAGCCAACAGCACCACCGCGGCCACGACGGCCGCCGCCCGCCCCCGCAACGACCACCCCGTCGTCTGGCTCCGATCAGCCCTCAACTCGATCACGTCCAAACCTCCCGAGGTAACACCACCCGACCGTACCGGCTACCCCTCAGGTCGGGTACCTCACCCGAGAGCCGCAACCCGTATGAGAACGGCACCAGACCTGAGGCGCTTCACAGGACCCTCGTGCCCCCCAGTAACACACACGAATCCGCAGCCCCCATCTGGGAGTGGCGTGGAACACGGTGATGGCCGCTGTTTGGTACTGGGGTCGAGCGCTCACCGAAGACCCCGACCGGGTCGGGACGGTCGCCGCTGTCGGTGTTGATGAAACGAAGTACCTAGCCGCGAACGCAACCGAGCGGACCCGCTGGATCTCGGCGGTCTGGGATCTCGACAACCGCCACGTCATCGACGTGATCGAAGGCCGACAAGGCCCTGAGCTGTCCGCGTGGCTCGATGCTCAGCCTGAGTGGTGGCGCAAGCTGGTGACGGTCACCGTCACTGATCTGCACGAACCGTTCCGACGATCGTTGGCCACCCACCTTCCCAACGCCGTCGCGGTGGCGGACCCTTTCCACGTCGTGGGAGTCGCTACCCGGGTTGTGGACCGCACACGCCGTCGAGTCCAACAAGACACCCACGGTCGCCGGGGCCGCAAAGCCGATCCGCTGTATCGCAGCCGCAAGCTGTTGACCATCGGAGCCGAGCGACTCGACGCCGACCACCGCGCACCCGCCTCGCTGAGCTGCTCGCGGTGGGAGACCCTGACGGTGAAGTCCACGAAGCCTGGACTGCCAAAGAAGTCGTTCGCGACCTCTACACGATGTGGGGCGACCAGCCCGGCGCTGCACGCTGGCTCGACGGCATCATCGAAGGCTGCCGAAACGCCACCGCCCCCGAAGTTCGCGGAATGGCCCGCACCCTCACCCAATGGCGAAACCCGATCCTGGCATGGCACCACAGCGGCCACACCAACGGCCCTGTCGAGGGCCTCAACTCGTTGATCAAGAAGGTCAAACGAGTCGCCGCGGGCTTCCGGAATTTCAACCACTACCGGCTCCGCATCCTTCTCGCCTGCGGCGGCTGCAACTGGACCCTCCTCGGCAACCCACCCCGCTCAAACGCGTAGGGCCCCTTTACCCGCCGATCACTCCCCCCCCTCAGATCCGAAGAGCCGGTCTAATCGCAAGCTTAGAGTTTCGAAAGCAGAAATCCCATGAAGCCGACAACCAGAAGAGTTAACGAATTTCGCATAATTCTCCATCGCCTGAGCGACGGGCGAAGGATCGTTCCCGGCCCGACCGGCTTATCTAACCTCATTTCAAGGAGAATTGCCATTAAGGTGCAATAGATCGTAACCTGGCCTAGAAATACGAGGTTCCTCATTCTAGGTATGCCGCACAGTCGACGTACCATGACATCATTCCCGCAACGACGTCTCGGAGCCATGGTGGCGCCCAATAGGGAAGAAGTCTGCTTACCGACGACAAATATCCGCCCAGCCCAAACATCACCAGGGCCTGGACGCAATTGGGTGTTAATCTTCCCGCACGTCCAGCCGCCGACAAACAGCCTACTGTTGCCATAGATGCCGAATAGAACCCAAAGGCTGAAGGATTGCCTACCGCCAGGGGTAGTAAAGAAAGGGCGCCCGCTGCCTGGCCTGCCTTGCTGGCACTGCTTGCCCAATCAATTTCCGTATCAGGAAAGATTGTCCGTCCATTTCCAAGGGTCAGAGTGTCCACAAAGCCAGCTGATCCCTCGACGACCTGTTGAGTTGTGGTTGGATACTGTTCGGCAATTGTCTGACAATCGGCATCTAGAATATCAAGACAATCGGCATTTCCTTGAGTTGCAATTTCTACGACCCCGTTCACCACTCCTTCGCCCCAGTAGAGGCCTGATGGATCGTTACGGTTCAGGGGATTGCCGCTTACGTATCCGTAGGGTTCTTCGGTCATCGCCACTAGTGGGTCGACTGTTGTGAATTGGCCGGTGGTGGGGTCGTAGTGGCGGGCTCTTAGGTAGATGTAGCCGGTTTCGGGGTCGTGGTATTGGCCGGTGTATCCGTTGAGGGGTTGTTCGAGCCACCAGTTGGTGTTTGCGGTGATTTCACCGTGGGCGTTGTAGCTGATGGTGTTGCGGGTGGTTCCATTCGCGTTGGTGGTAAGCTGGGTGGAGCCTTGGTGATCTTGATGGAAGTATTGGACTTCTCCGGTGGTGTTGATCTGATAGATCGGTGTCCCGCCCGGCCCGTAGATCACATACGCGCTCTGTGCGCCTTGATGCTCGGCTAGCAGCAACGGCAGACCGGTTCCGGCGGTCCAGGTGTGTTCTTTACGCCACTCCACACCGGTGCCAGCCGTGTTGTCGAGTTGCTTGGCGGTGCGCATGCCGGTCGTGTCGTATTCGTAACGCCACGTCCTAGTCGGCGCCCGGAACACGCCGATCACATCGACCGCCACATCAGTTTCGGTCCAGGATCCGATCGTGAACGTCCCGGTGCCGGTGAGCGGGATGATCATGGTCGTCGACGCGTGTTGGGCTGGGTCGAACACCACGATCCCGCCACCCAAGTCGGCTTCGGTGGTCCCAACCCCGAGGACACCGGTGCCGGTCGGGTTGATAGCGGTGACCGAAACCATGACCGCCATGATCTCACCCGACAGCCCGCCCTGTCCGGTGACCGCGACTTCGACTGGCGTGTTCGCCTGGAGCGTGTCACACGGGTTGTTGTCACACATGCCGGTGCTGGTGGTGGTGTCGACGAGGCGGGTGGGGGCTTCGAGCAGATCCAGTCCGAGTCCGGTGTCGTTTCCGGTGGGGACCTTCCAATACCCCGTGACCGCGACCCTGATGCTGGTGACACCGGCGGTTTCCAAAGTGATGGTGCCGTCAGGGTTGAGGGGCACGGTGAACACACCAGCAGCGCCGACACTGCCCGTTTCCCACACCAACTCACCCGCAGCCGCATCCCCCGACGGGGCGACACGCACCTGCCCACCATTGGCGTGTTGGGCCAGGATCGACACCGTGACCGCGTTCACGCCCGAAGCGGGGATCCCGCCGTGTCCGGCGGTGGCGATATCGGTTTCACCCGCCGGGAGGGTTCCACACGGCGAAGCGTCACACACACCGGTCCCCGACGTGGATTCGGCGGTGACTGTGGGGGTGAGCGGCCAGTAGTTCAGGGCCGGAACCCACGGGGACGGCGCCCGGAAATAGCCGACCACATCGACCGACAGATCCACCCCCTCCCCACTGGCCAAGGTGATCGTCCCGTTCGCCGCGACCTTCGCGGTCACGGTCTGAGCCGAGGTTTGCCCGGCGTTGAGTGGGAGCGTTCCGGCGGCGGCGTCACCAGCGGGGTTCACCTCCAACCAGCCATCCGATGTGGTGCCTGACGCGATGATCGACACCACCACCGCCGTCACCCCCGTGGCGGGGACACCGCCCACACCGGTGACCTTCACCGCAACAGGGTCATCAGCGGCGAGCCGTGCACACGGCGCACCGTCACAGGTCCCGGCACCCGTCGTCGTATCCACGATGCGAGAAGCGGGGACTGGGACGTACTGGCGGGCGGTGTCGTCTTGCCATGTCGTCGGCAGGACTGCCGACGTCATGCGGTTCTCCGCATCGAACCCGAAGGTTGCGGTCGTTCCCGACGGATGAGTCATCGAGGTCCGGTTCCCTCGGGCGTCATAACCGCGCATCGGCTGATCTCCTCTCGCTCGACGACAGACAGGGCACTGGCTGCTGGAACTCAGCGTCCCATCACCTCACGGTGTTACCGTTACCCCTTGGAACCCGTCGGCCTGCGTTCAGGTATGCAAGCCAATCAGCTGAGCCACAAATGCAACCAAACTGCACACAACAATGGCCCACCCTGCCCATAGAGTCGAAACTTCCCAGCGCGCGGTCATTCGCCAGTAGGCCTTAGCAGGCGCGCTCCCGTCGCCTTCAGATAATTCGCTAGCATCGCGAATATATCGGCGGGATGAAACAACAATCACCAATCCCACGAGCGCCATCATTAGAGGCTTCCATTGGTCGTCCATAATCAACAATCCGTGGGGATGAGACTGAGCGGCACAAACAACATCGGGAAGAGATGTTCGGAGGAAACCTTAAGCCACATGCCGACATCATCACCCATGTGACGTCCCACCCAACCTGGAACATACTTTCCAAAGCCCAGTCCAACAGTTGCTCCAACGAGTGACCACCAGTCACAACTCGTGAAGATACATGAATAGGATTCGGATACAAAGTTGAGTGCCGTCGCCTTGCTTGCATATGCCGTGAACGCGGCAGGGCTGACAATGGCAAAGGGGGCCATCAGGGTTAGGCCGACAACACCACCGACAGTTGTAGCTGTGGAATCCCACCGCACCTTGTCCGCTTGACCGATTGCCGATAGCACCGTATCAGCGTTACCCATCGTGATGCCGTCAAGGACCCCGGCGGCGGAATTTGCCGCATCCTGGCCTCGGACCGGACTCCTATCCGCGATGTCGTCGACGATACCGCCCGGTGTGCACGGACCATCACCCAAGAATCCGCAGAGACCGGTTGGATCAGAGCGATTGGCTGGGTTGCCTTCGGTATAGCCGTAGGGTTCCTCGGTGATTGCTAAGAGTGGGTCGACTGTTGTGAATTGGCCTGTTGTGGGGTCGTAGTGGCGGGCTCTTAGGTAGATGTAGCCGGTTTCGGGGTCGTGGTATTGGCCGGTGTATCCGTTGAGGGGTTGTTCGAGCCACCAGTTTGTGTTGGCGGTGATTTCACCGTGGGCGTTGTAGCTGATGGTGTTGCGGGTGGTTCCGTTGGCGTTGGTGGTGAGTCTGGTGGAGCCTTGGTGGTCTTGATGAAAGTATTGGACTTCGCCGGTGGTGTTGATCTGATAGATCGGTGTCCCGCCCGGCCCGTAGATCACATACGCGCTCTGGGCGCCTTGATGCTCGGCTAGCAGCAACGGCAGACCGGTTCCGGCGGTCCAGGTGTGTTCTTTACGCCACTCGACGCCGGTGCCGGCGGTGTTGTCGAGTTGTTTGGCGGTGCGCATGCCGGTGGTGTCGTATTCGTAACGCCACGTCCTGGTCGGTGCCTTGAACACGCCGATCACATCGACCGCCACGTCAGTTTGGGTCCAGGATCCGATCGTGAGAGTCCCGGTGTCGGTGAGCGGGATGATCATGGTCGTCGACGCGTGTTGGGCGGGGTCGAACACCACGATCCCGCCACCCAAGTCGGCTTCGGTGGTCCCAACCCCGAGGACTCCGGTGCCGGTCGGGTTGATAGCGGTGACCGAAACCATGACCGCCATGATCTCACCCGACAGCCCGCCCTGCCCGGTGGCGCGACTTCGACTGGTGTGTTCGACTGGAGCGTGTCACACGGGTTGTTGTCGCATATGCCGGTGCTGGTGGTGGTGTCGACGAGGCGGGTGGGGGCTTCGAGTAGATCCAGTCCGAGTCCGGTGTCGTTTCCGGTGGGGATCTTCCAATACCCCGTGACCGCGACCCTGATGCTGGTGACACCGGCGGTTTCCAAAGTGATGGTGCCGTCAGGGTTGAGGGGCACGGTGAACACACCAGCAGCGCCGACACTGCCTGCCTCCCACACCAACTCACCCGCAGCCGCATCCCCCGACGGGGCGACACGCACCTGGCCACCAGACGCGTTCTGGGCCAGGATCGACACGGTGACCGCGTTCACCCCGGATGCGGGGATCCCGCCGTGTCCGGCGGTGGCGATATCGGTTTCACCCGCCGGGAGGGTTCCACACGGCGAAGCGTCACACACACCAGTTCCCGACGTGGATTCGGCGGTGACTGTGGGGGTGAGCGGCCAGTAGTTCAGGGCCGGAACCCACGGCGACGGCGCCCGGAAATAGCCGACCACATCGACCGACACATCCACACCCACCCCGCTGGCCAAGGTGATCGTCCCGTTCGCCGCGACCTTCGCGGTCACGGTCTGAGCCGAGGTTTGCCCGCTGTTGAGTGGGAGCGTTCCGGCGGCGGCGTCACCAGCGGGGTTCACCTCAACCAGCCATCCGATGTGGTGCCTGGCGCGATGATCGACACCACCACCGCCGTCACCCCGTGGCGGGGACACCGCCCACACCGGTGACCTTCACCGCAACAGGGTCATCAGCGGCGAGCCGTGCACGGCGCACCGTCACAGGTCCTGGCACCCGTCGTCGCATCCACGATGCGAGAAGCGGGGACTGGGACGTACTGGCGGGCGGTGTCGTCTTGCCATGTCGTCGGCAGGACTGCCGACGTCATGCGGTTCTCCGCATCGAACCCGAAGGTTGCAGTCGTTCCCGACGGATGAGTCATCGAGGTCCGGTTCCCCTCGGGCGTCATAACCGCGCATCGGCTGATCTCCTCTCGCTCGACGACGGACAGGCACTGGCTGCTGGAACTCAGCGTCCATCACCTCACGGTGTTACCGTTACCACTTGGAACCCGTCGGCCCGCGTTCAGGTATGCCAAGCCAATCAGCTGAGCCACAAATGCAACCAAACTGCACACAACAATGGCCCACCCTGCCCATAGAGTCGAAACTTCCCAGCGGGTCATTCGCCAGTAGGCCTTAGCAGGCGTGTTCTCCCGTCGCCTTCAGATAATTCGCTATCGCGAATATATCGGCGGGATGAAACAACAATCACCAATCCCACGAGCGCCATCATTAGAGGCTTCCATTGGTCGTCCATAATGGCAATCCGTGGGGATGAGACTGAGGCAAGCACAAACAACATCGGGAAGAGATATTCGGAGGAAACCTCCAAGCCACATGCCGAGCATCATCACCCATGTGACGTCCCACCCAACCTGGAACATACTTCCAAAGCCCAGTCCAGCAGTTGCTCCAACGAGTGACCACCAGTCACAACTCGTGAAGATACATGAATAGGATTCGGATACAAAGTTGAGTGCCGTCGCCTTGCTTGCATATGCCGTGAACTGGCAGGGCCGACAATGGCAAGGGGCCATCAGGGTTAGGCCGACAACACCACCGACAGTTGTAGCTGTGGAATCCCACCGCACCTTGTCCGCTTGACCGATTGCCGATAGCACCGTATCAGCGTTACCATCGTGATGCCGTCAAGGACCCCGGCGGCGGAATTTGCCGCATCCTGGCCTCGGACCGGACTCCTATCCGCGATGTCGTCGACGATACCGCCCGGTGTGCACGGACCATCGCCCAAGAAATCCGCAGAGACCGGTTGGATCAGAGCGATTGGCTGGGTTGCCTTCGGTATAGCCGTAGGGTTCCTCGGTGATTGCTAAGAGTGGGTCGACTGTTGTGAATTGGCCTGTTGTGGGGTCGTAGTGGCGGGCTCTTAGGTAGATGTAGCCGGTTTCGGGGTCGTGGTATTGGCCGGTGTATCCGGCTAGTGGTTGTTCGAGCTACCAGTTTGTGTTGGCGGTGATTTCACCGTGGGCGTTGTAGCTGATGGTGTTGCGGGTGGTTCCGTTGGCGTTGGTGGTGAGTCTGATGGAGCCTTGGTGGTCTTGGTGAAGGTATTGGACTTCGCCGGTGGTGTTGATCTGATAGATCGGTGTCCCGCCCGGCCCGTAGATCACATACGCGCGCTCTGTGCGCCTTGATGCTCGGCTAGCAGCAACGGCAGACCGGTTCCGGCGGTCCAGGTGTGTTCTTTACGCCACTCGACGCCGGTGCCGGCGGTGTTGTCGAGTTGTTTGGCGGTGCGCATGCCGGTGGTGTCGTATTCGTAACGCCCGTCCTGGTCGGTGCCTTTGAACACGCCGATCACATCGACCGCCACGTCAGTTTGGGTCCAGGATCCGATCGTGAGAGTCCCGGTGTCGGTGAGCGGGATGATCATGGTCGTCGAGGCGTGTTGGGCGGGGTCGAACACCACGATCCCGCCACCCAAGTCGGCTTCGGTGGTCCCAACCCGAGGACACCGGTGCCGGTCGGGTTGATAGCGGTGACCGAAACCATGACCGCCATGATCTCACCCGACAGCCCGCCCTGTCCGGTGGCCCGACTTCGATTGGCGTGTTCGCCTGGAGCGTGTCACACGGGTTGTTATCGCCTATGCCGGTGCTGGTGGTGGTGTCGACGAGGCGGGTGGGGGCTTCGAGTAGATCCAGTCGAGTCCGGTGTCGTTTCCGGTGGGGATCTTCCAATACCCGTGACCGCGACCCTGATGCTGGTGACTCTGGCGGTTTCCAAAGTGATGGTGCCGTCAGGGTTGAGGGGCACGGTGAACACACCCAGCAGCGCCGACACTGCCTGCCTCCCACCAACTCACCCGCAGCCCGCATCCCCGACGGGCGACACGCAACCTGGCCACCAGGCGCGTTCTGGGCCAGGATCGACACGGTGACCGCGTTCACCCCGGATGCGGGGATCCGCCAGTCCGGCGGTGGCGATATCGGTTTCACCCGCCGGGAGGTTTCCACACGGCGAAGCGTCACACACCAGTTCCCGACGTGGATTCGGCGGTGACTGTGGGGTGAGCGGCCAGTAGTTCAGGGCCGGAACCCACGGGGACGGGGCCCGGAAATGCCCGACCACATCGACCGACACATCCACACCCACCCCGCTGGCCAAGGTGATCGTCCCGTTCCCAGCCAGTTTCGCGGTCACGGTCTGAGCCGAGGTTTGCCCGCTGTTGAGTGGGAGGGTTCCAGCGGCGGCGTCACCAGCGGGGTTCACCTCCAACCAGCCATCCGATGTGGTGCCTGACGCGATGATCGACACCACCACCGCCGTCACCCCTGACGCCGGCACACCACCCACACCGGCGACCTTCTGATTCGGACTGGGATCCGCGGGTGCTCCTGAGCTTGGAAGCGAGTATGGAGCATGGCAAGCAACAGTGGTGGCCCGAAACGGCCGCAGAAGTACCCGGACGAGTTGCGTGAGCGAGCGGTCCGGATGGTCCTGGAGATCCGCCGTGAGTCCGGCCAGTCTCACGGGGTGATCGCCCGGGTGGCTCGTGACCTTGGTGTAGGTGCCCAGTCCTTGAGTGGCTGGGTGAGCCGAGCTGAGGTCGACTCGGGGACCCGTCCGGGCACGTCGACGGCTGACGCGCAGCGTATCGCGGAGCTGGTGAAGGAGAACCGTGAGCTCCGCAGGGCGAACGACATCTTGAAAGCCGCATCGGTTTTCTTCGCGACCGAGCTCGACGGTCACCCGAAGAGGCAAGGCCGCTGACCTCGGCAGAGGTCGCTGCGGTTGTTGAGTTCATCGATGCCCACCGGACCCGTGAGTCCGGTGGGCTGAGATGGGGGGTCGAGCCGATCTGTGAAGTGCTGGAGATCGCCCCCACCACCTACTGGTCCGCCAAGACCCGCAAGCCCTGCGCCCGCAAGGTCCGCGACGCTGAGATGGGCCCGAAGGTCCGGGCGATCTGGAAGAAGAACTACTCGGTGTACGGCCGCCGCAAGATGGCCGTCGCCGTTCGTAAACCGGCATCGACATCGGCCGTGACCAGGTCGCACGCCTGATGAAAGCTGAGGGCATCAGCGGCCAGTCGAGCGAAGAAGCGTTTCACCACCCACGCCGATCCGGCCGCGACCCGGGCCCCGGATCTGGTGAAACGGAACTTCACCGCGACCGCACCCGATCAGTTGTGGGTTGCGGATTTCGTACTGCTCGACATGGTCTGGGATCGTGTACGTGGCGTTTGTTGTCGACGTGTTCTCCCGGCGCATCGTCGGCTGGAAAGCAGCGCCCATGCACGCCGACCTCGTCGTGGATGCGCTGAACATGGCCGCCTGGACCCGGCGGGGCACCGACCTCGCCGGGCTGATCTCTACAACGACGCCGGCTCCCTGGGCAGTACACATCCATCACCTACACCGACCGCATCGACGAGATCGGAGCGACGCCCTCCATAGGCACCATCGGCGACAGTTTCGATAATGCGATGGCCGAATCGGTGAACGCCCTCTACAAGACCGAACTGCACCGAAACCCTGCCGTGCTCGCCGCCAACGGCGGGCACTGGAAAGAGCTCGAGGACCTCGAACTCGCCACCTGTGGGTGGGTGTCCTGGTTCAACGAGGACCGCATCCACGGCGAGCTCGACGACCGCTCCCAGGCAGAGGTCGAAGCCGCCCACTGCCGTTCACGCGGTCAGGCCGATGCGGCCTGACAAATCAAACCCACCGAGCACCCGTCAAACCCAGGTCCGAATCAATCTGACCGCTCCGGCGCGACATCAATGGTATTCGCGCGTCGCAGTCCAGATGAGGTCAAACAATTCGTCCTCATCCTCGAGCGCCGTGAAACCCCAGGCGTCGATGAATGGCGTTGAGCCATCGAGGTCCGAGGACAGGACGATCCCTTCCTCATTCCCTCGCTCCATCAGGAGAGCCAACGCCGGCCAACCTCTGTCGCTGCCCGCGAGTAGGGCTTCGTAACTCTGGAGCGCACCGTCACCGACATCCACCTCGCTCCGCCCGACGGGCACCTAACGCCACGGAGCTCTTTGGCCCGATACCCGAGGCCTCAAGACGAACCAGCCCAAAACGGCGTCGAGAAGGTCCGCTCCGACTTGCGGCATCCCAGGCAGGAAAAGGCGATTCGCTCCGTTCTTCCGCGGCGGCAGCCTCTCGACTCCGCCCATCGCGGGAGATCGTCCCTTGCTTTCCCGAGTAACGGCGACTAGCTCTACATGTCGGAATCGGCTATCAGGTACTCCGCGGAAGTCGCTAACCACGACAGGGCCTTCCCGACTTCCCAGATCTCAATGTGCCATTTCCGGTTTCCAATACCGATGCGAACGTCCCGACCTGCCGAGGCCGGATCCCTTCCCCCAAACCCCCACCGATGCGCATCCATGTCCAAAAAAGTGGTTTTTCCAGAAGGCCCCCCGCCACCTTTCCTAACGACCGAACAAGGTTAGCGACGGCGTGACTTGCCGAACACCGATGAGTCTCGGATCCGAACGCCTCGCCTGGGTTCCACCGGCTGCCCGGGATCGCGTCGATGCGAACATCGTCCGACCTGCCTGCCCACCCCGCACCACCGCCGGGACATTCATTGGCATACTGCGGTGTCAGTGGCTCCTGTCGCATTCGTAACGGCGGTAGTGGGTTTTATGTCGAGCATGCCGCTCGAGAAGTCCACGATGCCCTGAGGCAACCTCGGGATGTTCATCACGGATGTTGTCCGGAGGCGGTGTTACAACTCTCGTCGGACGGACCGTATTGAATGCGGAACCCCCCGGCAGGTCGGTGCTGGGCCCGAGTGGTCATGTTGTTCGGCGGGTCTCCGCTTACGTAGCCGTAGGGTTCTTCGGTGATTGCGACTAACGGGTCGAGGGTTGTGAATGGCCGGTGTTGTGGGGTCATGGTGGCGGGCTCTTAGGTAGATGTAGCCGGTTTCTGGGTCGTGGTGTTGGCCGGTACAGCCGGCTGGTGGTTGTTCGAGCCACCAGTTGGTGTTGGCGATGATTTCACCGTGGGCGTTGTAGGTGATGGTGTTGCGGGTGGTTCCATTCGCGTTGGTTGTAGGCCGGGTGGAGCCTTGGTGATCTTGGTGGAAGTGTTGAACTTCGCCGGTGGTGTTGATCTGATAGATCGGTGTCCCGCCCGGCCCGTAGATCACATACGCGCTCTGCGCGCCTTGATGCTCCGCTAGCAACAACGGGGGACCGCCGCTGGCGGTCAGGTGTGTTCTTTACGCCCTCCACGCCGGTGCCAGCGGTGTTGTCGGGGTTACTTGGCGGTGCGCTGCCGGTCGTGTCGTATTCGTAACGCCGCGTCTGGTCGGCGCACCAGGAACACACCGCCCGCATCGACCGCCACATCAGTTTCGGTCATGATCCGATCGTGAACGTCCGGTATCGGTGAGCGGAATGATCATGGTCGTCGGCGTGTGTTGGGCTGGGTCGAACACCACGATCCGCCACACCAGTCGGCTTCGGTGGTCCCAACCGGGGACACCGGTGCCGGTCGGGTCGGTAGCGGTGACCGAAACCATGACCGCCACCTTTGATCTCACCGCTCAGCCCCGCCTGTCGGTGACCGCGACTTCGACTGGCGTGTTCGACTGGGCGGTGTCACACGGGTCGCTGTCACAGACACCGACGTTGGTGGTGGTATCCACCAGTCGGGTGGGGGCATCGAGAAGATCCAAGCCGAGACCGGTATCGGTTCCGGTGGGGATCTTCCAGTAGCCCGTCACCGCCACCCTGATGTTGGTGGAACCGGCGGTTTCCAAAGTGATGGTGCCGTCAGGGTTGAGGGGCACAGTGAACACACCAGCAGCACCGACACTGCCCGTTTCCCACAAGAGTCCCACACGGCGAAGCGTCACACACCAGTTCCCGACGTGGATTCGGCGGTGACTGTGGGGGTGAGCGGCCAGTGGTTCAGGGCCGGCACCACGGCGACGGCGCCGGAAGTAATAGCCGACCATCGACCGACACATCCACACACCCCACTAGCCAAGGTGATCGTCCGTTCCCAGCCAGTTTCGCGGTCACGGTCTGAGCCGACGTTGTCCGGCGTTGAGTGGGAGAGTGTCCGGCGGCGGCGTCACCAGCGGGGTTCACCTCCAACCAGCCATCCGATGTGGTGCTGGCGCGATGATCGACACCACCACCAACGTCAACCCTGACGCCGGCACACCACCCCCACCGGTGACCTGCAGAGACAGGGGTCATCAGCGGCAAGCCGGGCACACGGGGCACCATCACAAGTTCCGGCACGCGTCGTGGTGTCCACGAGCGGGCGCGGGGACAGGTGCGTGTTGGCGGGCGGTGTCGTCTGCCACGTCGTCGGCAGGACCGCGCTGGTCATCCGGTTCTCGGCATCAAACCCATACGTTGCGGTCGTTCCCGACGGATGAGTCATCGAGTCCGGTTCCGCAGGCGTCATAACCGTAGGTGGTCGCATCCTCAGGTACGGGGTCCCAATCACCGCCCTCGACGGTTTGCGATGTCAACACAGCCGTTGGGGCGGGGTCGAACACCTGCAACACCCCATCCTGGTCGGCCGGGTTCGTGGCGCATCAAACCCGAACCCCCTCCGTCCCCAGTGCGCGGTCAAGCCCTGGTCCCGGTCAATCGCTGGGCCCACATTGGTCCCGGCCAGCCGGCCCCAGTGCCGGCGACGGGCGTGACCTGGCCCTTCCAAGTCACGGGGCCCATAGGAGAGGCTGCCCAGCATTGTCAGGCCGCGGTTCCGCTGTGACACCGACCATCGATCAGAGCGATCGAACAGTGAACGTCACGGTTCTGTGACGACTTCCCGGGGCTACCGTCTCAGACCAGTTGCTGTTCTGGTCATAACCAAACGTGGTGAGCCGGCCCGTCCAGTCCGTGGTCGAGGCCATTCTTCCGGCCGTCGAAAGTGCGGGTGACCGCGGTGGTCTGGCCCGGGTAGCAATCGATATCAGGTTTCCGGTGTCGTCACCCGTAACTGGTGGCACGGCCGTTCACATCCGTGTGTGACGTCAACCGTGCACCGCTGATCCCACACCCATGTTCAGTGTCACCGCCCGAGACGCTGGGAGTCCTTCGTCCCAACGTCATGGGGTGATGGCGGTGATGTCGGGGAATGGCCCGGATCAGCGTAATCGACACCAGTCAGACGGCCCGCCAAGTCATATGTGTAGGTGACACAGCCGGTCTTGGGTGCGCCATTGCGGTTGCTGCCAGGTTGGGTGACCGACTTGACCGTGACGCCTCGTCCAGCCGTAGCTTGGCGGTCGCGTTGGTCGGGTCGGTCGCGCCGACTCGACCCGCCCCAGAGCGTCGAAACTGTAAGGACCCAGGTGCCGTCCAGCTCGTTGAGTGAACCCGGTCCGGCGCCCGTCAGGGTCATGGCTGGTGCAGTCCCCCGGACCGGAGTGGATCTAACCGACGTGGGGACGGTCCGCGTTGTCGTAGCTGTAGGTGGTCCACATCCCCCGCGACCGTGGCCGACAAGCCGGTCTCGATCGAGTCACGTTGCCGTTGGCGTCAAAGGAGGTTTTTCGACCCGGTTCCCCATCGGGTCGACCTCGCCGGTCACCGGCCCCAATCGTCCGCCTCCAAGGTCGTCGCCCACGGGGCTGATTGTCGCACCGGCGAGGTTGCCCCTTTCAGGGGCCACCACCGTGTTCAGCCAGCCGATGTTGTTGTAGGACATCGTGGAACGACCGCCCACCGGATCAACCGCTTCGACCACATCACCACTGGCCGGGTCATAGCCATAAGTCCAGTGCTGTGAGCGGCCGTCGATCACCTCCACCAGATCCTCGCGGTGCACACTGTCATGGAACGAAACTGGTGGTTTGCTTCCGAGGGCGGTGCCGACCGTCCACCATCACCGTCGGCAAACCATCAGCGTTGTAGGAGATCGTCGAGGTCACCACGTTCGCTGTCGAGGACGGCAACGGTGCCGCGGTCTCTCACCCACTGACATCGACGTCACCTGATCCTGGCCGTTGTAGGTCCGCCGTGTTCATCACCCGCCCCGACCCCGCCACGAGGACCATCGTGATTCCCGTGAGCGTCGCTGTCGAACACCGTCACCTCATTGGCCGCGTTTCGTGACCGCTCCAACGCCAAGTGGCGGGTCACGAACAAAGACCGTCTCAGGCTCCGCCGCGGTGCTGGGGCCCACACCGTCGACGTGTGCACCAGCCCGTCATGATCACGCCAAACGTCGATCTTTTGGCGGCCCGACGCCATCGTTATCGTCGTCGCACCCCGGAACCGGCGTGAAATACTCAAACGTCACTTTCTCGTTGTTCTCATTTGTTTGTGGCTGACCCGACCCAAATGGTCATGGAAGTGTTTGCCACACAGCAGGTGCGCCGCCGTGATACGGGGTTTACGCATACTCAACAAACGATGCGGGAACCGTCGTAAGTGAACGACCATATCCCGTCGCCAACATCGGTGAACGACGCCAAAATCACCGGCCGCGTCTCCATAGGCCATGTGGATTGACTTGGACCGCCCGAAGCCACCCAGCGAGTCAGTGACCGACACCAGCCGGCCGCCGACCGCGAAACTCAACCGGCGACCAGCCTCGTCCTCCATGAACACTGCCGCCCCGCCACCAGGTAACGGTGGTCTCGTTACCGAACTGATCACCAATCGAAACCAGCTTCCCATGCGTCGAACGCTGAACTTGTCGAAATGGTTACGGGTAAACACCCAGCCCACACCAGCTTAGCGCCACCAAACCAGCAGAGAACCTCGACGGAGCCACCCAACCCCCGCTGCCATCCGGGCCAGAAACAGACAAATCGAACCGCCCTCTTGGGACACCACCCACGATCCCCGCCATCAGCCACCACCGTCATCGACAACACCGACGACCACCAAACCCGACAACCCAGCACTGCCAGCGCCCAACGAGTTATACGCCAGCGAACCCCAGCAGGCCCCGACCACCCACCGAAATACCCGGCAACACCATGTTCTGATTGCAGTCCTGGTATCCACCGTTCTATGAAGATCGTCCTCTCGCTCATCGTAAAAGTTCCAGTGCACGACCCGGTTTGTGTCAAGCCCGATTACCAGTTCCCAAGTCCCCCTGAGACCCCGAACATGCCAGGCGAGTTCAACCGGTCATCGCGACAGCGTGATGGTAGTGGTGGGCGGCGGTGGTCCAGCCGAGTGAGCGTCGGGGGATGGTGTTGATGCGGTGGGCGATTCGGTCGAGGTCGGCTGGTGTAGATCGAGAGGTCGGTGCCTTTGGGAGCCAGCGTCGGATAAGGCCGTTGGTGTTCTCGTTGGTTGGGCGTTGCCATGGTTTGTGGGGTCGCAGAAGTAGATGTCGATTCCGGTGGCTTGGGCGATGGCGGGGTGGTTGGCCATCTCGCTGCCGCGATCCCAGGTGAGGGTCAGTCCCAGCTCGGGTGGGATCGTTTCGAGGGTGGCGGTGAGGGCGTGTTGGGTGCTCAAGGCGGTGTAGGCACAGTTGGGTGTCGTGGCGGGCGAGCCACAGGTACCGGGTTTTGCGGTCGACGAGGGTGATGATGGCGGACTGGTTGCGGGCGCCGATGATCTGATCGCCTTCGAGGTGACCGACCTCTGCCCGTGCCTCGGCGGCGGGTGGGCGGTTGTGATGATGTTGAACTGGCCGAGAACGCTGGATCGTTGCTGGCTATGGCGTTGACCGGTGTGTCGGCGTCGTGGACGACGGCGGTGCAACATCTTGTAGGACCTTGGTGGCAGGCCGTGACGTTTCGGGGCGTAGACGCCCTGGTAGATCGTTTCGTGGGAGATGTTGGCGGTGTAGCCGTGGAGGCCTTGGGCCAACTCGATCGAGATCGTCATCGGCGAATCTCCGGCCACGAGACGTTTGGTCACCTGCCACGCCAGTTCGGGTTCAGCGACCAGCATCGGTGCTTTGGTCGCAATCGTGCCTTGTCAGCTCGGACCTGCGCTTTGGTCGCGGTGTACGCGGCGCTCGGCCACCGTTGCAGGCGATCTCGCGCCCGATCGTGCTGCGATGACGTCCCAGCCCGCGGGCGATACAGGCGTCGAGTCGGCGTTCGATCCCAGCGCGGATTTGCTCACGATCAGACGCGGTGAGTGGGTTAGCTGGCATGCTGGGACTCTCCATCGGTTCAGGGTGCTGTGTAGACAGCGGCCATCATGGCCGCCATCACGCTCTGACCGGTGGAGACCCATCACCTCACGGTGTTGCCGTCACCCCTTGAACCCGCCCAGGCACATCCCATCGCCACCCGTTCGCAAGTCCTCCCGGATCAGGAACCGGATCCGCAGCACGGGTGATCTCCCGAAGGTCATGGGGAGAGTCCATGTACGGTCGTGACGGCAGTCCCGT